>CAZWXO010000068.1:0-9865 GCA_964637885.1 uncultured bacterium | reverse complement strand
GACAATATCCCCGGCGTGCAAAAAGTCGGCGAAAAGACGGCGCTAAAGCTTTTAGGGGAATACGAGAGCATCGATGGCGTTTATGCTCATATCGACGAGCTCAAAGGCAAGCTGAAAGAAAACCTTCTGCTCGATAAAGAAAACGCATATCTATCCAAAGAACTCGCGACGATTAATTGTCATGTTCCCCTGGAATTGTCTATCGAAGACATGCTCTATCATGGAATGAAAGACGATCAGGCGCGGGATTTTTTCCAGAGGATGGGTTTTCGGAGCTTGTTGTCCCGCCTTAGTCAGGACAACGTCGCGAGCAGCAAGTCTGCAAGAGATGTTAAGTATCGCCCCCTTGCCAGCGTCGCTGAGGTGCAGGCATTTATCGCTGCCCTCGATGAGCGGGAAATCGCGCTGGAGCTATACTTTCCCGGCAGTATTTTATTAGGGGCGGCAGTTGCCGTGGACGATGAGGTTTGTGTCTGCCAAAAGTACCATTGTCCGGAAGGCTTTGACCTGTTGATGCAGTGGCTGGGTCAAGATTTTACCGGTGGTTTGGCGATGCATCGGGCCAAAGACGCTATGCATGGAATGGTCGCCGACCGCTACCAGTATTTGCGACCGGTTTTTGACACGGAGCTGGCCGCCTACCTCGTCAACCCCACGGACAATGGCTACCCGCTGCGCCAGTTAGCCCGCGATTATCTCGGGCAGGATTGGGAGCTGGATGAAAAACCTCCCTACGCGACAGATGATATTTCTCGCTGGCTGGCCTTGCGCGTCAGACTGGTAGCCGATCTGGTCGAGCCACTGCGTCAACGTTTGCAGGAAGAAGAGCTGGAAGACTTGTTTCTTGTCATCGAGATGCCGCTGCTGGAGATCCTTTTCCGGATGGAGCTGGACGGGATCAAGATTGACCAGACAATTTTGCAAAAACTAGGAATCGAATTTAGTGCCAAGCTAGCATCCTTGCAAAAGCAGATTTTCGCGGCAGCTGACGAGGAATTCAATATCAACTCGACACAGCAACTAGGCCAAATTTTATTTGAAAAATTGCAACTACCAGCGCTGAAAAAAACCAAAACAGGTTATTCCACCGACGTGACTGTGTTGGAGCAGCTGGCACCTTTCCATGCACTGCCGGCCTTGGTTCTAGAGCACCGCACCTTAACCAAGCTCGTCGGAACGTACATTGAGGGCTTGCAAAGACTGGTGGATCGGGATGGTAAAATCCACACGACGTTTAACCAGACGATTGCCGCCACCGGGAGGCTTTCCAGTACCGACCCCAATCTGCAAAATATCCCGATTAAGATGGAGGAAGGGCGTCGGATCCGCAAAGCTTTCACGGCAACGAGCCATGGACGCATTCTTTTATCGGCCGACTATTCGCAAATCGAGTTAAGGGTTTTGGCTCACTTGTCCGCTGACGAAGCGATGTGTCAGGCCTTTTTGGGCGGGGTGGATATTCATGCCCAGACTGCGGCCCGACTCTTCAAGCGCCCCTTGGATCAGATTGAACCTGCCATGCGCAGTCGCGCCAAAACGATTAACTTTGGGGTCCTGTATGGGATGAGCGATTTCCGCCTCCACAATGAATTGGGCATTCCCCTAAAAGAAGCCCAGGATTTTATCCGCGACTATTTCGACGCTTTTCCTGGGATCAACAACTATATCGAAGAAATTAAAAAATTTGCCCGGCAGTACGGCTATGTGACGACGGCCTTGCAGCGGCGCCGGTATATTCCGGAAATCAACAGTCGCAATTTCAATCTACGCTCCAATGCCGAGCGCATCGCACTTAATACTCCAGTGCAGGGCACTGCTGCCGATATCATCAAATTGGCGATGGTCAATTTAGCAAACCGCATTATCCAGGAGCCCCAAGGTGAGCCACGACTCCTCTTGCAGGTGCATGACGAACTAATTTTGGAAATCGAGCGGGGCAGTGAGGCCAAGTGGGCTGAAATTGTTCGTGAAGAAATGGCCAATGCCTATGAGCTCTGCGTGCCCCTGGTCGTCGACCTAAAAACAGGATTTGATTGGTACGAGATGATGCCGTATAATTCCCCTCGCAAGTAATTTGAGGAGGCGCAGATGTCTAAAGCAAAGCACATCATCGGCATTACCGGAGTCATGGGCTCAGGAAAATCTGAAGCGGCCATGGCCCTGGCAAAGATTACCGGGTACAGCATCTGCAATGCCGACACCTTAGCCCATCAGACTTATCGCCCCGGCAGTCAAGCCTATCACCGGATTGTCGCCCTGTTTGGGCCGGCAATAGTTGATTCTAAAGGTGAAATCCATCGGGCTGCTTTAGGGGTTATCGTCTTTAGCGATGCTGAGAAGCTGGCTCAATTGTGCCGTGTCGTCCATCCTCCATTGTTGAAGATGATTCGGCAGGAGATTGTGGCAGCAAAAAAGGCTGGCCGGGGAATGATCCTCGATGCCGCCTTGCTGTATGAGCTGGCCCTTGAGGGGGATTGCGATTATGTCTGGGTGGTGGATGCACCTGCCGAGGTCTTGTATGAGCGAGTGGCGAAGCGAAGCGGCATCAGTCCGGCGGAGGCAGAAAAACGCATCGCCGCCCAGGCGTCGGCTGACGCAAAAAAACGCCGGGCGGACCGAGTCATTTTAAATGACAGGGATATCCGTCATTTATCCGCTCAGCTGGAAGAGGCCTGGGCATCAATTCAGGAGTAAAGGGAGATCAGTGTGATTTTTAAGCGTAAACGCGGGGTATCTGTTCAAGTCGTGGGTTTGGTGCTGGCAGTCGTTATAACAGGGCTGGCTGGTCGTTTTTTAGTCCTTGAGCTATATCCCCTTGATTATCATGAGGCTATCGTGGCTAATGCCGCGGAGCAATCCGTACCTGCGGAGTTAATCGCAGCCGTGATTCGGGTAGAAAGTGGCTTTGACCCGGAGGCAGTCTCACATCGCTCTGCGGTGGGATTGATGCAGTTAACACCGGAAACGGCCGCCTGGATGGGCAAGCGCCTCGGTTTGCCGCTGCCAGACACCCTTGACCTGTACAATCCGGAGACGAGCATTTATATGGGAACGGCTTATTTGGCTTACTTAATCGATTTATTCGACGGAAATCTCGAACTGGCATTGGCAGCCTACAACGGGGGCCACTCCAACGTCACCAAATGGCTGGAAGAAGGTGCCTGGGATGGGGAGATTGATTCGCTGAAAAACATTCCGTTTTGGGAGACCCGGGGGTTTGTCAATAAAGTTATCAGTAGTCGTGAAATCTATCGGCGAGTTTATCCGGATCAGCTAAAATCGGAGTAGAGGAAAGATTGTTCGAGGAGGCGTCAATGCTTTTGCATAAAAATTTTTGGCAAAGATTAATTATCTGCCCTGTAATAGTCTCGATTTTGCTTTTGACGGTGGCCTGCGGCCGGGAAGAGATATCTGTCGCCGACGGCGATGGCGCGGTGGCGGCGCGACCGATGGTAGGGGGCACCTTGCACATCGGCTCGACCCAGGAGCCTGACTATTTTGACCCAATTCGCAGCACATCTTTGGCAACTTCACGGCTGTCCAACCTGGTCTTCGACGGCCTGCTCAAGATGGATGAAAACATGCAGTACATCCCGTGTCTGGCCAAGGAGGTCCCTACTCTCGCCAATGGGGGAGTTTCCAGTGACGGCCTGGCGGTTACCTATAGCTTGGATCCGGCAGCCAAGTGGCAGGACGGAACTGACGTCACTGCTGAAGATGTGGTTTTCACTTTCGGCTACATTAAGAAGAGCGATAGCGCCATCTATTCCGAATTATATCGTTCTATCAGTAAGGTTGAGTCTGCCGGAGACTACACAGTCATTGTCCATTATCGCGAACTTCGCCCGGATTATTTATTGGCCTTCCCTTGGGTGTTACCCAAACACTTATTGTATCGTGCCGGCTCAAAAACGCTGGATGCGTTTTTCCAGGCTCCGGTCGGCAGCGGCCCGTTTATTGTCGAAAACTGGCGCAAGGGTGATCTCATCGAGTTTCGTCGCAACGAGGCTTATTTCCGCGGCAAACCAAAATTGGAACTCATCCATTATCACATCCTGGAGAGCGACGAGGCCCTTTTAATGCAAGTAAAGACTCGCGGAGTCGATATCGCCACCGATTTGCCACCGGACGGCTTGGGTCGGCTTGAGCGTGAATCACCTCTGGCCGTCCAGATAGTCCCCGGACTTGCATGGGAAAACGTTACATTTAATCTGGAACGGGCCCCCTTGGATCAGCTTCTGGTGCGGCAGGCTTTTGCGGCCGCCGTCGATCAGCAGGCGATTCTCGATGTCGCTTTTAACGGAGCTGGCGAAGCAACGGCAGGTTTTCTGCCGCAGATATCCTGGGCGCACAACCATAGCTTGCTCGCCTCGCCGGGGGACCCGGAAAAAGCCAAGGCCTTGTTAAGCCGAGCCGGTTACGCCGACAGTAACGGCGACCGAATCATGGAAAAAGACGGTCGTGCTTTGGAGATCGAGCTCTTGATCCCTGCCGATGATCCAGCGCGTATTCGGGAAGCGGACGAGCTGGCCTTGCAACTGGCTCGGGCGGGAATAAGATTGAAATTTCGGCAGGTATCCCTGCCTGATATGGCCTCGCGCCTGGCTGGAGGATCGTTTGAGGCCGCTCTAGTCGGCTGGCAGCTTTCACCTGACCCGGATCAGCGCATCTTCTGGCACTCGGCCGCACTTCCTCCCGATGGCAAAAACTACGCCCGGTACAATAACACCCGGATGGATACCCTGCTGGATGGCGGAGCGGCCTCTTTGGATTTTAGTCGGCGCCGCGATGCCTATATTTCTGCCCAGCTGCAATTTGTTCAAGACGTACCGGCTGTGTCGATTTGCTTTAAAGGTCATGTCGTCTGCGTCAGCGATACCGTCGCCAATTTCAAAGGAAACCCGACTTCCCAGTCAGATTTTTGGAATGCTCACGAATGGCAGCTATTGAAAAAGTGAAATCTCGCTTGAATAAAGTATAGATGCGGTCTATAATGCAGGTAGAGAGATTAATACGACGCAGTAGAACCTTTGTTATTGTTTGAAAGCTGTCGTTTTGTGCATGAGTGGGTTTGAGAGATTGAGAGTCGCACATGGAGCTGCAAAGGGTGACGTTTTCCCATTGCTGCTTTTTTGTTATGTATTTGGAGGTTTGATACGCCTGTGTTTGATTTAGTTTTCTATCCCAAAAAATGGCGCAAGC
Source organism: uncultured bacterium (assembly GCA_964637885.1). Taxonomy (GTDB): domain Bacteria; phylum Bacillota; class CAZWXO01; order CAZWXO01; family CAZWXO01; genus CAZWXO01. The sequence continues at coordinate 4,663 of CAZWXO010000068.1, read as the reverse complement.
CACAGAAAAGGAGCGAAAGAAATTGAGTGGTATTCACGGCAGACTATTGCAAATCGATTTGACTAAAAACGAAATAAAGCCTAGGGTTGACATCGACGAAAACATCTGGCGCAAATATTTAGGCGCCAGCGGAGTCTCAGCCCATATTTTGTTAAGTGAGTTTGACACAAACATCGAGCCATTGGCCCCTGAGGCCCCGATGGTATGGATGGCAGGCCTTCTGACCGGAACGATGGCTCCGACAGGTTGTAAATTTACAATTTGCTGCCGCTCGCCTTTGACTGGGATTTGGAACGAGTCGACTGGTGGCGGACAGTTCGGTGCCAAAATGCGCTTTACCGGCAATGATGGCTTGATCCTTACTGGTCGCGCAGCAGAGCCTTCCTACATCTACATCAACGAAGACAACGTGGAAATAAGGCCTTGCCAGGAAATCTGGGAAGAGATGACAATCCCTTCTGCCAAGTGGCTCAAAGCCCAGACCCACCCTACAGCAGAATGCGCCGTTATTGGGCCGGCTGCTGTCCGTGGAGTTAAATATGCCGGCATCATGACCGGGGCCGAGCATACCCGGGCCGCCGCCCGTTCGGGAGTCGGGACAGTCCTCGCCTCCAAGAATATCAAGGCAATCGTCGTCAAGGGCAATCTTCGTCCTCCGATCGCTGATTATAAAGGCTTTGTCGACTATGTCAAAGAGTACAATGTCACACTAAAGAAAAACGGTGTCGGCATGTGGAATTTCGGAACATCGGGTGGTTTGATGGGCGTTGAGGCCAACGGTGACCTCTCCATTAAGAACTGGCAACTTGGGGCTTGGAAAGAAGGCGCCGAGGCTATTTCCGCACAAAAAATGGCAGCTGACGGCTTTGTCGTTGGGCATCACGCCTGCTTCGCCTGCGCCCTGCGTTGTGCCAAGATGCTGGAAATCAAAGATGATAAGTGGGATGAATACAAAGGGTTGCACATTCCACAGCAGGAATACGAGACCTCGGCCGGTTTCGGGGGCAATTTACTGATCGACGATCACCAGGCCGTCACTGTTGCCAACTATCTGTGTAATCAATATGGCTTGGATACGATGTCCACGGCTGCTAGCATCGCTTTTGCTTTTGAGGCCTTTGAAAAAGGAATTATCACTGAAAAAGATACAGATGGCGTAGCGTTAAACTGGGGCGACGCCCAGGCGATGGTTGCCATGATTAAAATGATCGGTGAAGCTCGAGGGATCGGTAAACTCCTGGGGCAAGGCGTACGAGAGGCCGCCCGGCAGTTAGGGCAGGGCAGTGAAGAGTTCGCCGTACACGTCAAAGGTCTGGAAGTCGCCTTCCACGACCCGCGCGCTTTTACCAGCATGGGCCCAGGTTATGCTACAGGCAACCGCGGGGCGTGCCATTTAGAGAACCTGACCTACTTTGCTGAGCAGGGTGTTCTGCAGGCGGAATATGGCTACACGAAGGGGGAAAATCCCTTTGCCGGCCACTGGGGCGAATCCGAAGGAAAAGCCGAGCTATGCAAGAAAAATCAGGACTATATGAACGGCCTTAATGCCGTTGGCATCTGCAAATTCGCTTATCGTGTCGGAGCTACACCAACGGACATCACTAAGTGGATCAACTTTGTCACTGGCTGGGGGATGACAGTCGAGGAGTTCTTGTTGGCTTCGGAAAGATTACATTCCTTAAAGCGTATCTTTAACGTGCGTCTCGGCATCACCGCCAAGGATGATGTGTTGCCGCCACGTCTCGGCACTTTTGCCAAGGTTGACGGCAAAGCTGCCGGAGTGCTGCCCGATATGGAAGTTTTGTTACCGGCTTATTATCAGCACCGTGGCTGGAACGAAAATGGCGTTCCTTCCGACGAAACTCTTGCGCGTCTTGGGCTAATGGAGTACGATATGTCGGTGAGAGGTTAATTCGTGATCGGATGTGATTCTCGGGTACAAGTCTATCGCGGGAAGTGAGACATTTGAAAGTCATTGCATATGTTCGGGAGGATCTCAAGGGTTATACCGGAATGCAGGAGCAGCATGAACTGGAGCTTAAACAAGGAGCATCAGCGCTTGAAGTTGCCCTTCTGCTTGGTTTGCCCGAGGTAGACATACGCCTCTATGTCGTTAACAACACCAACGTCGCCAAGACCAAAGAATTGCATTCAGGTGACATTGTCGAGTTTTATCCATTGATCACCGGAGGTTAATTAAGAAACGCTTGCTCATCTGGCTTGTGCTGATGGGGAAGCGTTTCTTTACTTTTTTGCATGCGGAAATTTCCGCGACAAGGGGAAGGTTTTTTCGGCAAAAAAAAGGGTTTTACCTTTTTATGTCGAATACCTATAGGGTACCTCAGATCATAAGGCAAAGGAGGGAAACCAAAGGTTGTTGTTGATCATAATGATGGGGTATCCCGATTAAAAATGGAGGTGTTAGATTTATGGGTTTAAAAAACAAAACACAGCGAGTAGTCAATGGTTTATTTGAAATTACTCCGGAAACTCGAAAAGGCCTGGAAGGCAACGCTTATTACAACGCCGACCTGGCTCCGACCAAGCTCGAAGAGCGGGAATGGAATACGTATCATATCGCCGCACTGTGGATCGGTATGTCGGTCTGCCTGCCTAGTTATTCCTTGGCATCCGGCGCAATCGGAATGGGCATGTCCTGGTGGCAAGCCGTTATTACCATTGGTCTTGGCAACTTAATCGTCCTTATACCTATGCAACTTAACTCTCATGCCGGGACAAAGTATGGCATCCCTTATCCAATTTTTGCCCGCTTGTCCTTTGGTATCCGTGGGGCCCATATCGCCGCTATCAGCCGCGCGATTATCGCCGCCGGTTGGTTTGGCATTCAGTGCTGGTTTGGTGGCTTGGCCACTCTCGCGATGATCGATGCCCTTGTTCCAGCTGATCTGTACAACAACAAGATCGCTGTTGCGGTCTGCTACATCGGTTTCTGGGCGCTTAATATCTGGATCGCGTACGGCGGAGCCCGCGCTATCAAGTTTATGGAATCTTGGGGTTCCCCGGTTCTTATCGCTTTATCGGCATCTCTCTTAATCTGGGCCTTCTATGTTGGCGGCTGGAGCTTTGCTCCGGTGCTGGCTCAGATGCCTGGCACCCTCCAGGGTGGAGAATTCTGGGCGGTATTCCTGCCTCAGTTGACAGCCAATATCGCTTTCTGGTCAACTCTTGCCCTTAACATTCCTGATTTCTCGCGTTATGCGAAGGATCAAAAATCTCAGTTCCGTGGGCAGCTGTATGGCTTGCCGACAACGATGGCTATTTTCGCCTTCATCGGCGTAGCTGCCTCCGGTGCCTCCCAGCTGGCCTATGGCGAGCTGTTATGGAACCCGGTCGATCTTCTTCAGCGGATGGGTCCTGTCGTCGCCATATTAGGTGGCGTGGGAGTTGTTATCGCGACTTTGACGACTAACGTTTCCGCCAACGTCGTGGCACCCGCCAATGGTATCTCGAATATCAATCCACAGAAAATCTCCTACAAGACTGCTGTTATCATCGCTGGTATCTTCGGTGGTTTTGTGCTGATGCCTTGGTATCTCCTCTCCACATGGGGCAACTACTTCGCATGGCTTGGAGTTTATGGTTCGGCGCTTGGTTCTCTCGCCGGTTTGTTTGTCGCTGATTATTATCTCTTGCGTCAAAAACGAATCGATCTGGATGACCTTTTCCGTGGCCCGGAAGGCCGTTATTGGTACTCGAATGGTGTCAACTGGAAAGCTGTCATCACTTGTGTAGTCGCCAGCATCCTACCTGTTTTGGGTGGTGCTCTTCCTTTAGTTGGCGTCGCTGTTCCTGGCATCCTTACCACTATCTATGGTTGGGGCTGGATCTTCAGCTTCGTCATTGCCCTTGTCATCTACCCGTTAGTCATGGGCAAGAGCAGTCCTTCTCTCGTCAGCGAAGAAGAGGAAAAAGAAATGACCGACTTTGTTGCTTAATTGATAGCAGCTATGGCGGGGGTGGGCATGCCCGCCCCCGCTTTTCTATGAAAAAGGATTGAGCAGTAACTTTTAGGATAACCGCTTAGCGTAAACTCTAACTCTAACTCTGAACCTAAACTTTAAGTAAAACTTTTAACTTTGACCCTGTTTGGGATTCTCCTGCAATAGCTTTGGGCACCCAGTAGCTCGGTGCAAGCCCTTGTCCCTTCGGTCGGTTTTTGCAGCGGAATTGATTGTGAATTGCTAAACTGTGCACTTTTAAAAAGGGGGGTTTTAGAATGGATTTAATCATTAAAAATGGAAAAATTGCCACCGCCACCGATTGCTATACAGCCGATATCGGCATTAAAGACGGTAAAATAGCTGCTATCTCAGCTAACCTTGACGCTGCAGGCGCCGAGGTAGTCGATGCTGCCGGCAAATGGGTGTTGCCGGGCGGCATTGATGTACATACACATTTGGAAATGCCCTTCGGGGGAACGACTTCCGCCGACGATTATTTTTCCGGGACCCGGGCCGCAGCTTGTGGCGGGGTTACGACAGTCTTTGATTTTGTCATTCAGCGCAAAGGACAGGGGATTATCGAGGCCGTCGAGGGACGCAATGCACTTTGCGCTCCCAAGGCAGCTGTCGATTACGCCTTCCATGTCGCCTTGACTGACATGCCTGAAGAAGTCCTGGCCGAGTTCCCCAAAGCTGCCGAG
>CAZWXO010000067.1:9642-12240 GCA_964637885.1 uncultured bacterium | reverse complement strand
GACAATTAGCACTTTATCAGTCGCTGCCAACTCAAATCCACGTCGAAAAGACATCACTCCATCTTGCCTCTCGCTAAAAATGGCCCGGACGCCCAATTGTCGGGCCATTTCATACGCCACAACTACCCCACCTAAAGCGGGGCCGGCGACGACGTTGATCTTGAGATCTTGCAGACGTTCTGCCAGTGCTTCGCAAGCTTTTTCCGCTAAATCAGGAAACTCGAAAAGCCGGGCACATTGGATATAGTTACCACTATGTTTCCCCGATGATAGCAAAAAATGCCCCTCTTTGATGGCACCGATCTGGTGCATAGTTTCTAGCAATTCGCTGTGACTTTGCATTTCCATAATATTTACACCTCTTTAATGCACTTTCATTTTATTAAAACTACTTGCAATTGTAGCTCTATTACACTGGAATTCGGCGGATATTTCGTCAAGGGCATGTTCCGGGTTATTTGCCTGCGTAACTGGCCTGCCGACAACGATGTAGTCGGCGCCGGCCCTTGCCGCAGCACCTGGCGTGCTGACTCTTTTCTGGTCGTCGCTAGCGGCGCCTTGGGGGCGGATGCCTGGGCAAACAACGAGGAAATCATCACCGCAGCTTTTTTTAATGCCACTGGCCTCAACAGGTGAGGCGATGACGCCGTGAGCACCGTTCTCTTTTGCTATTAGCGCCAGCTGGACGATTTGTTCCGGTGTTGCAGCAAGGGAGGTCAGGCGCGTAACTGCCAATAATTTAATGGGCGCTTTGCCAAGTCTCTCGGCTTCCTCGTCGCAGGCGATGCGGGCCGCACGAATCATCTCAGCCCCACCTTCGGCATGGATCGTTAAAAAATCGACGCCAAGTCGGGCAACAGATCGACAAGCACCGGCTACTGTGTTAGGAATATCGTGTAGCTTTAAATCTAGAAAGATTTTTTTATTTTCAGTTATTAATTGGCGGACGGCGAGGGGACCAGAGGCTGTAAATAGCTCTAGCCCGATTTTATAAAGTTGATGACCTGGGTCGACTGCATGAGTTAAGGCGAGGGCTGTTTCAATTTCCCCGTAGTCCAGGGCGATAAAGACACCGCTTCGGGGCACCTCTTTAGCTATGCTGGGCAATTCCAATCACCTCCTCTAGTGAATAAATCTGATTCTCCTCCATCCAGTCTCTAAGTCCGGCGATAATTTTCTCCATCGCCAGAGGTTGAGAAAACGTGGCCGTTCCGACCTGGATGGCGCTAGCTCCAGCGAATAGAAATTCCAGGGCATCCTGCCAAGTCGCGATGCCACCAAGCCCGATAATCGGAACCGGGCAATCTCGGGCAATGTCCCAAACAGCTTTGAGGGCGACGGGCTTGATGGCAGGTCCGGATAATCCTCCACTGATATTTCCCAGGACGGGGCGCCGCCTCTCGATGTCGATGGCCATCGCTGGCAATGTGTTGATCAGCGACAAGGCGTCAGCCCCCGAGTCGATTACAGCATCGGCAATCCCACGGATATCGGTTACCATCGGCGCCAGCTTGACGATCAATGGCTTGGTAATCTCTGCCTTGACGCTGCGGGTGATTTCTTTGGCTGTTTCGGGGTATGCTCCGAAGGCTGCTCCCCCTTTTTTTACATTGGGGCAAGAGATATTCAGCTCAATGGCACTGACATCCGGGGCAGCTGCGGCCAGGGATGCAGCTTTGACGGTTTCTGCAATATTGCTGCCGGCGATATTGGCGATGATCGGGATGCCGAATTGGCGTAGTTTCACCAGCTGCTTATCGATTAAATAAGCGACGCCCGGATTTTCAAGTCCGATACAATTGATTATACCACTGGCGGTATCGACAAGGCGTTGTCCGCTATTTCCACTTCGGGGATGCAAGGTGGTTCCCTTTGTGACCATTGCTCCTAAAGAGGCGATGTCGATAAGCTCACAATACTCCCCTTCCGATCCGAAAGTACCAGACGCGGCAATCACTGGATTTTTCAGTTTTATTCCGGCAATATTAATTGATAAATCGAGTTTAAGAGTCAAGATCAAAGACCTCCTCGGCAATAAAAGTCGGACCATCTTTGCAGACACGCTGGTTACCTTTTTTTGTCTCACAGGTACAACCGAGGCAGGCCCCGACGCCACAAGCCATGTAGCGCTCGAGAGATACATGGCATTCTATTCCGGCGCTATGTGCCACCTGGGCAATCGGCTTTAGGAGGCGTTCAGGGCCACAGGCAATGATTAGCCGGATTTTGTCAGCGGCACAGATTTCCTGGCAGGTTGTTTCTGCGGAGCCGCTATTGCCCAGGCTGCCGTCCCGGGTGACGATGGAAACTTTGTGGCAAAATGGGCGAAAGGAAGCCAGGTCAGGGATTTTTGCTGCATTTCGCCCTGTGACGAGTAGATGGACACGGTTGGCTGCAGCCTGTGCTGCTTTGGCCGCCAGCAACAGGGGAGCGCAGCCGCTGCCCGCACCAATCATTAGGACATTGCTCGCGGCAACGTTGGGGAATTTATTCCCCAGGGGGCCGATCATCTCGACCGCTTCGGATGGAGGCAAGGAAGCCAAAGTAAATGTGCCTGACCCTTTTATTTTGTATAGAATTTCGATGATATCGCCTTCG
>CAZWXO010000067.1:0-9632 GCA_964637885.1 uncultured bacterium | reverse complement strand
TTCGGCATTGTGAATGCCAAAGGGCCTTTTTAACAGGGGATAAGGACGGCCGGGGCACGAAAGAAGCAAAAAATTTCCGGCTGCTGCTTGAGATGCGATTTTAGGTGCGCGGATACGGCATCGAATTAACTCCCCACCAACTTCTTTTTGTTCAATTAAATATCCAGTTTCAAGCAGCATTAATTTTTTTCCTCCCTGCTCTTGACTAGGTCTTGCAAGGCAACGACTTGTAAGGCCCAATCAGGATTCCGTTTGGTTTCTTCAAGGGCGGCAAGCATGGCTCGGGCAGTGTCCAGGGATGTCAGGCACGGTACACCGCATTCAGCTGCGCTGCGGCGGATGCGGAATCCATCCCGCAGTGGCTGCTGGCCCTCGGAAACAGTATTTATGATCAGCCCAACCCGCCGCGAAGACAGTAGATCCAAGGTGTCGAGCCCAGGCTCGGACAACTTGCGGGCAACTCTGACCGGCATTCCATGGTCGCCGAGAGTTTCCGCTGTGCCGGTCGTGGCCCAGATGTCATACCCCAGAGCTGTAAACCGACCTGCTAGCGATGCGGCGGCGTGTTTGTCCCGGTCCGCTAGCATTAACAGGATACCACCACTCTGCGGGATTTTGCAGCCTGAAGCGCGCATCGCTTTTAGGATAGCTAGATGACGGTTTTCGCCGATGCCGATGGCTTCTCCAGTGGATTTCATTTCCGGATCGAGCCCTGTGTCGGCCTGGGTTAGCTTGGCAAAGGAAAAGACAGGTGCTTTGACCGCGGACCATTTTGGCTCGGGCATTAATCCGGTACCGTAGCCTAAGGCCGGCAAGGTGCTTCCAAGGGATATTCTAACGGCACATTCCACCAGGGGTATGCCGGATACCTTGGTTAAAAAAGGCACGGTGCGGGAGGCCCGGGGATTGATCTCAAGGATTAATATTTGCCCGGCGTGAACGACAAATTGGATGTTCAAAAGGCCTTTGACGTTTAATTCAACGGCAATCTTTTGGGCATGCTGCTCGATTTCGTTTTTCAGACGGGCAGGTAAGCGGGCGGGCCAGAGACCGTGGCTGTCGCCGGAATGGACGCCGGCACGTTCGATATGTTGTACTATCCCTGGTATCAGAATGTTTTCTCCATCGGAAACGAGGTCGATTTCCAGCTCCGTGCCTTCAAGGTAGCTGTCGACAAGAATTGTCTTACCGGCAGCAACCTTTTCTGCCTCTTGCAAAAATACTTGTGCCTCTTCTCTGTTGCGGGCAATCCGCATACCCCGCCCTCCAAGTACGAAGGACGGCCGGACGAGGACAGGAAAGCCAATCTCCTGAGCTATGATTAGAGCTTCTTGTGCCGAGGTGGCTGTTTTCCCCATGGGGCGAGGGATCCCCAGCTTCTCCAGCATCATTTCGCAGTCGGCGCGGTCTTCGGCTCGCTGAATGGAGCGCAGGCTGGTCCCGACAATTGGCACCCCCATCGCTGCTAAATCGGAAGCGAGATTCAGTGGAGTCTGTCCTCCGAATTGGACAAAAACACCGGCAAATTTCTCGACATTATTGATATTACAGATATCTTCCGTCGTCAGAGGCTCAAAATACAATCGATCCGAGATGTCGGCATCGGTGCTGACTGTTTCCGGGTTGTTGTTGATCATAACGCCAGTATAGCCTTCTTTGCGGATGGCAGCGGCGCCCTCGACGCAGCAACAATCAAATTCTACACCCTGACCGATACGAATCGGACCCGACCCGATGACGGCGTAACTATTCTTTGTAGCCCGGGATTCGTCTTTTTCTCCATAAGAAGAATAGAAGAAGGGGGTGGCAGCAGGAAATTCACCAGCACAGGTGTCAACCAGACGAAAAGATGCCGGCCGTGAGGTCTTAATCGCTGACTGGTCAGCATTTCGGGTAAAAAAAGCAATAGCTTGTGTAGAAAAACCTTTACAGCGTGCTTTTTCTTGTATATCCTCCGCTGGGTCGGTAGCTAGTTCTGCTTCGATGTCGGTAATCAATTTAATATGCTCGCAAAAAAAGATGTCATATCCGGAAAGGCTGGCGATCTTATCAATCGAAATGCCGCGACGCAAGGCTTCAGCGACACAAAAGAGGCGTATGTCTGACGGGCTTTCCACCGATTCTAAGAGTTGTTCTTGGGAATATTGAGCTATTTCGCGGTCGTAAAGATGGAAGTGACCTGTTTCCAAAGAACGGACAGCTTTAAGCAAGGCAGCTTCAAAGTTGCGCCCGATGGCCATCACCTCTCCGGTTGCCTTCATTTGGGTACCAAGGCTGCGTCGTGCCGTGATAAATTTATCAAAGGACCACCGCGGAATCTTGACGATCACGTAATCTAGCGCTGGCTCAAAGCAAGCTGTTGTCCCGCCAGTGACAGGGTTTTTGATTTCATCCAGTAAATATCCAAGAGCGATCTTGGTGGCTACCCTGGCTATCGGGTAACCTGTCGCCTTGGAGGCGAGGGCGGAGGAGCGGCTGACCCGAGGGTTGACCTCGATGACGCGCCACTGCTTACTTTTTTGATCCAAGGCAAATTGGACGTTGCAACCACCGACAATGTCGAGGCGATGAGCTATCATTAGAGAAGCATGGCGTAAGGCGTGGTAATCGTAATCGCTAAGAGTTTGGGAGGGAGCGACGACGATGCTGTCCCCCGTGTGCACCCCTACTGGATCGATGTTCTCCATGTTACAGATTGCGATAGCTGTCCCGGCGCTATCACGAATTATTTCATATTCAATCTCTTTCCATCCCGTCAGGTTTTCCTCAACTAAAACTTGTCTAATTGGGCTTTGCTCCAGCCCGCTCGTGACAAATTGGTTTAATTCCTGTGCATTGTTGGCGATGCCACCGCCCGAGCCTCCGAGAGTAAAGGCCGGGCGGATAATCAGCGGGAAACCGACGAGCTTAGCAAAGTGCTGGGCGTCCCGGGGACTCGTGGCAATGATGCTGTTGGCCATCGGTTGCTTGATTTCCTGCATGGCGTTTTTAAATAAATCTCGATCCTCAGATGTTTTGATGGCATCGAGATTCGTTCCTAAAATTTTGACATTGAATTTGCTTAGAGTTCCATTTTCAGTGAGGGCTACCGCTAAATTTAGCCCCGTTTGACCACCTAAGGTTGCTAATAGTCCGTCGGGCCTCTCCCGTTTAATAATCGCGGCAATGGATTCGGGACAGAGCGGTTCGAGGTACGTGCGATGAGCGACGCTGCGGTCAGTCATTATTGTTGCCGGATTGGAATTAACCAAGACAACTTCGATACCCTCTTCTTTAAGGGCGCGGCAAGCCTGAGTGCCGGCATAATCAAATTCGGCCGCTTGCCCGATGACAATGGGTCCTGAACCGATGACAAGTACTTTGCGGATATTTTTATCAAGGGGCATTTTTAAACCTCCTGCGCTTGTGTGACCATCTGATGGAACTTGGCGAAAAGATGATAACTATCCCATGGACCAGGCCTGGCTTCGGGATGATACTGGACTGAAAAGGCTTGCAGGTGCGGGAGAGATAAGCCTTCAACAGTGCCATCGCCAAGATTAATTTGAGAAATACAATCGCCGTGTTGCGAGATGCTGTCAGGGTCAACTGCGTAGCCGTGGTTTTGCGAAGTAATCCATATTTTACCACTATCGAGGTCCTTAACCGGGTGATTTCCACCCCGATGACCGTAGGCAAGTTTGAAGGTGTCCCCGCCAATCGCCCGGGCGAGCAATTGATGCCCAAGGCAAATACCGAAAAAGGGCAGTTTGCCAAGTAGCTGCCGAATCGTCTCGGTGCCATCTGTGACGGAGGCAGGGTCGCCAGGCCCATTGGAAGCAAGGCAGCAGTCAAAGCCAGCGTCGAGAATCTGCTGCGCCTTGGTATCGTGGGGGAGGAGGGTGACATCAAAGCCGTGTTTGACTAAGCCATCCAAGATCCCGTTTTTAACCCCAAAATCTAAGACCGCGCAACGTGGCCCCAGGGGATTTGCGTGATAATGCACCGGTTGGTTGCACGATACTTGAGCGGGAAGATTGTGACCTAGTATATCTTTGGCAGTGCTGGCCAAGTGGGCAATATCGGGGTGAGTGCTGCGCTCCGCTTGGCAGATGACGCCGCCCATGGTGCCGGATTCGCGGATGGCAAGAGTCAGGCTACGGGTATCGACTCCGGTCATGAAGGGGGTCTGATGGTGGAGTAGAAACGCAGCCAAGGTGCAGTCGCTGTGCGGATGGTGGTTGGTTGGATTGATTTCGTGAAAAATTGCGCCGCTGGCATGAATCTTCTTTGATTCCAGGCTAGCTAAATCGACTCCGTAGTTGCCCGCTAGAGGCCATGTGAAGCAAATTATCTGTCCGGTGTAAGATGGATCGCTGAGGATTTCGCCATACCCCGTCATCGAGGTGTTGAAGACTACTTCTCCTGGAGCTTCTTTGATTTCTCCATGAACCTCTCCATAAAAGTGCTGGGCATTGTTAAGAACGAGGCAGCCAGCAGTCATGCTTCTCCTCCTTTATAGACTTGTCGCCCGTCAACCAGGACGCATGTGATAACGCCTTGTAGCTGCATGCCGTGGTACGGGGATCTTTTAGCCTTGGACGCCATATTTGATTCGTCAACAATCCAAGTTCCGTCAGCATCAAAAATTGTTATATCTGCTGGGGTGCCAACTGCGAGGCTGCCGGAAGTTAAATCCAGAACTTGAGCGGGCCCTGAGGTGTATAGTTTGATCAGCTGAGATAAAGATAGGATTTTTTTTTGATATAGATAGGTGATGCCGACGGAAAAAGCAGTCTCAAGTCCGGCAATTCCGAAAGGGGCACTGTCCATTTCCATGGCTTTTTCGTCTGTTGTATGGGGAGCGTGATCGGTAGCGATGGCGTCGATTGTACCGTCGATTAATCCGTCGATGATTCCTTGCACGTCGACGGAGGTTCGTAGCGGGGGGTTGACTTTGTAGACTGGGTCAAAGTTTTCGATCAGATCTTCGGTCAGGGAAAAATGGTGGGGGGTGGCTTCAGCGGTGACAGGGATGCCGGCTGCTTTGGCCTGACGTATTAAATCGACGGAGCCAGCGGTACTGATATGGGCAAAATGGATTTGGGCTCCCGTATGTTTTGCAATGACGATGTCTCGGGCAATCATGGTTTCTTCGGCTGCGGCAGGAATGCCCTGCAGCCCCAGACGCGTTGCCATTTTGCCCTCATTGACAACACCCTTGCCCGCTAATGATTTGTCTTCGCTGTGGGCAATCAAAGGTTTGCAGAACATTTTTGCGTACTCGGCCGCCAACCGCATGATCGATGCTTTCTCAACAGGCCGGCCATCATCAGAAAAAGCGACCGCGCCATTAGCTGCAAGGTCACCCATCGGAGCAAGCTCAATCCCTTTTTCTTCTTTGGTGATGGCTGCGATAGGATAAACTCGGCAGAGGTTTGCTTGGCGGGCCTTTTCTTTAATATATGTCAGGATGGGTGCATTGTCTGTGATCGGATTTGTATTGGGCATCGCGCAGACCGTCGTGTAACCACCCTTAACGGCGGCGCGGCAACCGCTTTCAATGGTCTCCTTATCAGAAAACCCAGGCTCTCTTAGGTGGGTATGAATATCGACAAAGCCTGGTGCGACAATCAGCCCCTCGGCCTCGATGATGTCGCAGCCCTCTGTAGATAAATTATGTCCAATTTGACTGATGCGCCCGTCGGCGACGAGAAGGTCGGCGACCTCACCAAGGCCACTCGAAGGGTCGATGAGTCGTCCGTTTTTAATCAGCAAGCGCATGCAAGGGCTCTCCCTTCGGCTAGAATTTCCATCACAGCCATCCGTACAGCAAGGCCGCATGTCACTTGCCGCAGGATTAGGGAGCGAGGGTGGTCGGCCATTTCGGGTGTCACCTCGACGCCCCGGTTGACTGGACCGGGGTGGAGCAAGGGGGCGCCCGTTTTTGCTAAACTCATCCGGGTTTCGTTGATGCCATAAAGTTTAGCGTATTCACCTAGGCTGGGGAGCAGGCCATCTTGCTGCCGTTCCTTCTGTAGGCGAAGAGCCATAACAGCGTCGACGTTTTTGATGGCCTCCTCAATTGAAAAACTGGTTTCAACTCCCATGGCGCCAATTTCTTTTGGCATTAAAGTCGCAGGGGCACAAAGGCGGACAGTGGCACCCATTTTTTTAAGAAGATGAATATTGGAGCGGGCAACTCGACTATGCGTAATGTCGCCGACGATGAGAATCGTTTTACCCGTTACGCTGCCAAAATGGTCGGTAAGGGCGACTAGGTCGAGGAGGGCTTGCGTGGGGTGCTGGTGACAGCCGTCCCCGGCGTTAATCACGGAGGCACTGGTATGACGCCCCAGCATGGCGGCAGCGCCTGACATGGGGTGGCGGATAATCATAAAATCCGGACCCATGGCATCGAGGGTTCTAGCCGTGTCAATCAGGCTTTCACCTTTACAGACACTACTTTGGGATACTGGAAGATTGACAACAGAAGCACCCATTCGCAGTGCAGCCAGCTCGAAGGATGTGCGGGTTCGGGTGCTGGGTTCATAGAATAGGGTCAGCATTGTTTTGCCAGCTAAAGCTGACCGCAGTGGTGCTTCGCCGCGAGCTAGGGCCATTAAGCCTTGGGCCCGTCCGACAATTTCCTCGATTTCGTAGCGTTCCAATTGGTCTGTTCCCAGTAAATCTTTCTTAGTCAACATTCCCATTCCCCCTCGATTAAAATACCCTCCGGCCTTGTGAGGCAGAAGGGTATAAAAAAGCAGGTGGATCAGCTTTTCGTTATCTTCTCGGCCTCACAGGACCAAATTTAAAGATTTATGCAGTTGTCAGTTTTATTTATCCAGCAAGACGACTTCGTCGATTTCGTCCGCTTCCAGCAGTTTGACTTTGATAATCTCTTTTTTAGATGTAGGTACGTTCTTGCCGACGTGATCGGCACGGATCGGTAGTTCCCGGTGCCCACGATCGATCAGAACTGCCAAGCGGATGGCGGCCGGTCGTCCCATTTTTATAAGCGCGTCCATCGCGGCCCGAATCGTTCTCCCCGTGTAAAGAACATCATCGACTAGGACGATATTCTTGCCGGTGACCTGGAAGCCAATTCCAGCAGCATTAACCGTCGGATCAGGGTTTATCTCGCTTATGTCGTCCCGATACATCGTTATGTCTAAGAAGCCGACGGGGATCTCGATTCCTTCGTTGAGACGGATTCTCTCGGCGATGCGGTGGGCTAGCGGCACACCCCGGGTTTTGATGCCGACGAGAGTCAGATTGCGTATATCTTGATTTTTTTCGATAATTTCGTGGGCGATCCTCGTCAGGGCCCGTCGCAGTTGCTCATGGTCCATAATCCTTGCTTTAAATTGCACTTGTGGCCTCCCCTTAAATAAAAAGCTCCCTTCCATGACAGGAAGGGAGCTTGTGAAACGCATCACAACCATTGAACCTTCCCGACCTCTCTGTGTCAGCTTAAAGGATTTCTTGGACCCATTGTATTACAGCCGAAGTTGAAAAGCAAGGGGTATGTTATGTCTGAGTAGTAGCTTGATGCATCGTTTAAATTCGCAGTCGCATTTATTTGCCGACCATCCCTGGAATCCTGTATAATAAACTGATTATATGAGGGAGGAATAAAAATGGCGATAAAAATGGAGATGCCCGATGGTTCTATACGAGAAGCACAAGAAGGGCAGAAAGCAATTGATTTTGTTAAAGAAATCAGTAACAGTCTGGCCAAAAAAGCGCTGGCTGTCGAAATAAATGGCAAGCTGCAGGATCTCGAACTGCCAATGACTAATGGGGGAAGCTTTGCCGTGGTGACATTTGAGTCCCAGGCGGGCAAGGATGTGTATCGACATACTGCTTCTCATGTGCTGGCGCAAGCGGTCAAGCGGCTTTTCCCCGGTGTTAAGGTGGCGATCGGACCGGCGATTCAAGATGGCTTTTATTATGACTTCGATGTCGAGGAACCGTTTACTCCCGAAGATTTGGTAAAAATTGAGACAGAAATGCAAAAAATCATTAAGGCAAACTATCCGGTAAGTCGTCAGGAATTGAGCCGCGAAGCCGCCATTGCTTTCTTTAAAGAGAAGAGCGAGCCCTATAAAGTTGAATTAATTGAAGACCTCCCGGTTGATGTGGTTATTTCAATGTATACTCAGGATGATTTCACCGATTTATGTGCCGGGCCGCATCTGCCACGGACGGGGATGCTTAAAGCTGTCAAGACGATGAGCGTAGCAGGAGCGTATTGGCGGGGTGATAAGGACCGGGCGATGCTGCAGAGAATTTATGCGACGGCCTTTGACAGCAAAGAAGCTTTAGACGCTTATCTTTTCCGCATCGAGGAAGCCAAGCGCCGCGACCACCGCAAACTCGGCAAGGAGCTTGATTTGTTCAGCTTGATGGACGAAGCACCTGGCTTTCCTTTCTTTCACCCAAAAGGAATGATTATACGCAATGAGTTGGAGGCTTTTTGGCGCGAAGAGCATAAACGGCGCGGTTACGAGGAAATACGCACTCCGATAATTTTGGATGAGCAATTGTGGATTCGATCGGGTCACTATGACCACTATAAAGACAATATGTATTTCACAGAAATCGATGGCAGCGGCTTCGCGGTCAAACCGATGAATTGTCCGGGCGGGATGTTGATGTATAAGCGCAAGCTTCACAGCTATCGGGATTTGCCGATTCGCACCGGAGAGCTCGGTCTCGTTCATCGCCATGAATTGTCTGGGGCGCTCCACGGTCTGATGCGCGTGCGTTGCTTCACCCAGGACGACGCACATATCTTCATGACCCCGGAGCAAATTAAAGAAGAAATTATTGGAGTAATCGATTTAATCGATTATATCTATAGCGTTTTTGGATTTTCCTACCATGTTGAGCTTTCGACTAAGCCTGAAAAGGCGATGGGCTCCGATGAGATATGGGAAACAGCCACCGAAGCTTTGCGGGAGGCCTTGGTTGCGAGAAATCTAGAATATCGGGTGAATGCTGGCGACGGGGCTTTCTACGGGCCCAAGATTGATTTTCATTTGACAGACTCGCTGGGACGGACTTGGCAATGCGGAACGATTCAGTTGGATTTCCAGATGCCGGAACGCTTTGACCTCAACTATATCGGTGCGGACGGCGAAAAGCACCGACCCGTGATGATTCACCGGGTAGCCTTTGGCAGCATTGAGCGTTTTATCGCAATTTTAACAGAGCATTTTGCCGGAGCTTTCCCTGCTTGGATTGCTCCGGTGCAGGCGATTGTTTTGCCGTTGGGAGAACCACACCAGGTTTGGGCAGGGGAGGTAGTGGAGCGGCTTCGGGCAGCAGGTTTGCGTTGTGCAATTGATTGCCGCAACGAAAAGATTGGGTACAAGATACGCGAAGCACAACTGGAGAAGGTGCCTTATATGCTGGTCATCGGAGACCGTGAAGCCGAGAGTGGGCAGATTGCGCTGCGGAGTCGAAGTCGGGGCGACCTGGGCGCCTTGGGGCTGGATGACGTGGTCAAGATGTTGAAAGAAGAAGTTGATTTGAAGAAACAATAAGAAATACAAGCTTTCTATTGACTGCATTGGTTAGATAATGATAAAATTACTCGTGTTATTTTTTAAGCAGAAGCTTCCGCTTCTCACCCTGTGACGATT
>CAZWXO010000066.1:0-12249 GCA_964637885.1 uncultured bacterium | reverse complement strand
AGACTATCGCCAAAATGGCGATGACTGCGATGACTAGCATCAGTTCCACTAAGGTGAAGCCTTTTTCTTTCCCAATTACTCGATATAGATTACTTCTGAAGCGGCACATTTTTTCCCTCCTTTATCGACATAATATAACTGCATCGGCTCAACAGGGGCATCCCGATCAATCCAAACCACCAATGAGCCTGCCAGTCGCGTTTTTAAATTGCCCTGGGAAACACTCGACGAAGAGTACCGATACGCAATGTCGCAAGTGATAAAGACAAATGGTCGGTTATACTCTGTCCCCGGCCACGAGCTCCAATTAACAACCATGATACTCTTATTATAAGGGTTCATAAATCCGGTATCATTAGCAGAATATGCCTCACCAATTTGATCGGCGGTAACAAACACTCCATTTTGCAATTCATATTCTAAACGACGATTCAAACTGCTTGCATTATCCGAATCAACACTTCCACCGGGGCCGGTTTTTGGCGCCCACCACGTATCAGGGGAATATTTCGCCGTCATCCCAGTAATAAGTGCATGAACATGTCTTATACTCATGTCCCGCCCCGCCTCAAAGGCGTTTTCCTTCATAAAGCCGATTTTGGGAATCAAGACAACGGCCAAAATAGCGATAATCGCGATAACCAGCATCAGCTCAACTAAAGTGAATCCCTTGGAATATCGATGGCACCGTCTCTTCTTAATCATGAATCCACCCCACAGACAAAAAACCCACCTTACTAAACAATAAATGCTCAGCTTAGGTGGGGTTATCCGCCGTCCTAAGGCAACCCGGCCGCCCTAGACTTGCGTCCTTAGGCCCGTGGCTTTGCGTCACCGGCTTTCGCTGGCTCTGCCTTTTTCGACGCAGATGCAATACCTATGCGTCGCTAAATAGTGGTTGTGACGAAATCGCCAATAATGACTGCGAATTTATCTGCTCTTTTAGTGCAAAAGTTGCATTAGTATATGGTCTTACATTACTACTGACTGATTGTAGCACCTAGGAAAGACGTTGTCAAGATTGACCGACGAAAATAGTCCTCAGCCGAGAAAGCCCCAGTACCAAAACCAGAGCCACGGCCCAGCAACGGCGGCCAAGGTGCCGCCGCTGGCGAGAAAGGGCCCGAAGGGAACTTCGTCCTTGCGGCCTTTTTTCCGAAAAATCAACAAATACACCCCAACGACACCACCGAAAATAAAACCGAAAAAAAGCGCGACGGTTAAAAGCTTCCAGCCAAGACACAGCCCCAGGTAGCCTGCCAACTTGACATCGCCTCCACCCATCCCCCCCCGGGAGATCAGGACGATCGCCAGGAGAAAAAGAAAGCCGCCCGCCCCGCCAATCAGT
This sequence comes from uncultured bacterium, assembly GCA_964637885.1. Taxonomy (GTDB): domain Bacteria; phylum Bacillota; class CAZWXO01; order CAZWXO01; family CAZWXO01; genus CAZWXO01. The sequence goes on along the minus strand of CAZWXO010000066.1, from coordinate 10,901 downwards.
AAGGAGACTAGGCCAGGGCTGGTCGGTGCAAAAAACAACAGAGCTGCCGCCGGAAGGCCGGCCAACAAAAGTCGGTCCGGGATAATCCGATAATCCAGATCGATCAAGCTGACAGTCAAGAGCACCGAGTAAAACCACCACAAACCCGGGGTTCCAATGGACAAACCCTGCTGCCAAAAAGCGAGGAGGAAAAGCCCCCCCGTGGCTAATTCAACCAGAGGATAGCGGGGAGAAATACCTGCCTGACAGTAACGGCAACGCCCTTTCAGAAAAAAATATCCTAAGAGCGGGATCAGGTCCAAAGCGCCCAGAGTATGCCCGCAAACCGGGCAATGGGAACGACCGGCGACGACGCCTTCCCCTCTAGGAAGGCGCCACGCAACGACGTTTAAAAAGCTCCCGATGGAAAGACCCAGCAAAAAAACAAGTAGACTATACTGCCAAGGGAGGGAAAAAAACGGCACTAGCGCCATCTCATTGCCCACTGACATATTCCGCGACATTGGGGCTATACCTGATCAGGGTCGCTTCAGCAGTAGCCGGATCAAGATCGGAAACCGATAACAAACGGGCGTATTCAAAGTTGCCGGATTCATCGGTCGCGTAGACGGAGCCGTAGCCAGGCGCGAGGTAGAGAACGCTGGCGTATTCGGCCTCGACCCACTCATCCTTGACGACGACACAATTTTCAAACACTTTCCATCCCAAATCTACAGTCTTGCCGGTTTCAAGAATTGTCCGGATGCGGCCATGGTTTTCCCAGCTATAGCCAGCCATCAGGTTATTAGGCAGCCATTTGAAATGCACTTCACCGAAATCCCAATCGGCAAAGCTGTAGACGCCGTCCTCACCGTCGACATAGTGGGTGGTGTAAGCCTCGGAATTAGGCACCAGCTCCGCCTCGGAAACCAGTGAAAAATTGGGGATCTGCGCTGTTTCGTAAGGCAATTCCATCTCCTCACCGTCCGGCCAGACCACAAAATAATTAAACCGCTTATTAGGAAAAGGCAAGTATGTCCGTGGATCGCCGAGGTCGAGGTTAGCGACCTGTTCGCCGCTGTCTCCTCCAGCCGGAGCGTCGCCCCCGGCGACATCACCAGGCGGGGTGGAGGGGTTCAACAGCTTCATCGCCAAAACCGCGACGAGAATTATGGCGAGCAGCCCCCCGCCGACACCGAGGCCAATCCATAGCCCTTTATTACTTTTCGGCTTTTGCGGCGGATGAGGCATTGGCGGATATGTGCCGGGGGGCATCGTCAAAATCGGCCCTGTCCCCGATTGATGATCCTGCCTTTCTCCACAGTTAGTGCAAAAAATCTCCCCTGACTCTAAAGGCGCACCGCATTTTTGACAAAATCTTGGCTCATTCATCCCTTCGTCCTCCTCAATTAGTCAATTTTAAGAGTTCTTCGGTCGGACGATCCGAGTAATCGCCCAGCGAATTTTCTCAGTCAGATGATTCAACAAATCCTCCCGGGTTGTCCCGTCCTCAGGCACAAAAACGCTGGCTGTCGCCAAGCGATATGATTCCGGCAACTGACCTTTTTTGTGCATTTGTTCTAGCAAGTCCGTCAAGCGCTGGTTGACAAGATCACAACCGACTTCAGTCGCTCCCGGCAACACCGCTAAAAAAGCCTGGTTGCCGTAGCGAAAAAATTTATCGGTTTGACGTTTTACTACGTGATTTAAAATGCCCTGATAATAGATATTACCCTGTTGCTGATACTCCTTTTCCAGATTAAAATCAATTTTGGCACCGACGCGGAACAAGACAGCCATCATCATCCCCAAACCATGGGGCGGAGCTGACAAATCTTTAAAATAAATATCCAGTTCCCGCTGAAAATCCACTGCCGGAGTCTCGGAGCTGATCGAGGAGGCACCGGTCCCCAACGGGCTAACAGAAACTTGCAACAAGCGCTGCCCCAAAGCGTCGTCATCCACGGGAAGAACGATATAATCGCTGGCTCCAGCCACTGCGGCAACGGTTAGCGCTTGCCTTCTGGCATCTGTCGACAAGACAACAATACTCGCCTTCCCTCCAGCCTTGCTCAGCATCTGCAGGCTTTCAACGATGCCGGCGTTGCGCGCCTCGTCCCCAACGAGAATAATCTGCGGCTGCATCGACAGCACCTGCAAGACAGCCTCTTCGAGAGAATCGCTGCCCACAACCTGAAAGCCATGGGGCTCCATTAACCGATTTACCCTCTCCCTCATTAGGAAAGCATCGAAGACATACAGCAGCACAAAATCGCCTTCTCTCTTAATCGGGTGTTTTGCTCGACCACTTAAAAATGATTCTTCATCATTAATTGTTGGCCTTTTGAGCAAACTTAAATCCTCTTATATGCCACACCATTATAGCGCATCTTGAGGCAAACTCGCATGCCTGCTTTGCCGTAAGAGAGACGCTTTTTTAGATTTATGGAGAATTTTCATAAAAAAGTTTTAGGTTTTTTTGCTTATATCGTATATAATAAATATAACAACTTAGAAAGACGGAATTCAAATTTTATTTCAAAAGAGGAGGAATACCATGGTAAGCGATAAAATAGTCCAAATGATGAACGAACAAATGTCCTTTGAGCATTATTCCGCCCATATTTATCTGGCAATGGCCGCCTACTGCGCGGAGCAAGATCTGCCGGGCTTTGTTAACTTTTTTAGGGTGCAGTTTGAGGAAGAAGAATTCCATGCCAATCGCTTCTTCGATTACATGCTAAAAACCCATTGCCGCATCAAGATGCTCGGCTTTGAGAATCCCCAGTTTGCCTGGGGCAACTTGCTGGAAATGGTGCGTCATGCCCTGGATCATGAAAAAATTGTCACCAGCCGGATTAATGCCATCGCCAACGCGGCTGCTGAGGAAAAAGATAACGCGACTGCCAACTTTATGGCTTGGTATGTGGACGAGCAGACAGAAGAAGAGTCCGGGTTTTACTCGATGGTCAAAAAACTTGAGCGCATCGGGGACAGCGCCGGAGCTCTTTATCAGCTGGATAAAGAGCTGGCTGCCCGAGTCTTTACCCCCCCAGCGAGCGGAGCGGTCTAACTCGGAGCAACCCATATCATTTTTAACAGCGCGCAAAGCTGGAGAGAAAACTCTCCAGCTTTTTTATTTTTCCGAAGCGTTGATTCCACCAGCGAACTCCGTTACCCGCCTCTCGATCCCCGGTATTTCTCCGATTGTTCCCGGATTGTTTGCCGTCGCTAAAAGGGCAAAGTTGCCCGGCAGATAAAACCCCTTATTGAGACAGAGAGCTCCGAGCAGCTGCCGAGCGACCAAATCTCCCCCGGAGTTTCCTGAAACGATAATGCCCCATAATTTTTTTTCGTGGAAGCTAGTGGTACGGTACAAAGCCGTCAGGCGGTTGATAACGGCCATCATATTCGCCGAGATGGCATCGTTATAATTAGGGCAGACAAAAACGATCTCATCAGCTTGCTCGACGGCAGGGTATACTTCGCTGACCACCATACCGCCATAAAAGCAGCCCTGTTGTTGAGCATAGTGCAGGCAACCGCTAAAGCTACAGCCGCGGCAATCCTGCATAATCCCGTTGTTGATGTGGACTTCACTGATTTCTTTGCCGACCAGCTGTCTCTTGACCATGTGCCACAAATCAAAAGTATTGGAAAGATGGCGCTGGCTGGCATAGAGCGCGACTACTTTTTGGCGTCGGGGCAAGGGCTCCCAATTGTGCAAGCGCCTCGCGAGGCCGCTGCACTGCTCATCGCATATTTCCGGACCTTTTTTACCTGTCGCTTTTTCCCAGGCGGCAAAATTCTTGTAATCGCGAATATATTCCACCAGGGGATGCCCGATAAAAGCGCAACCTCGCGAGTTGAGCAACCAAATCGCCTGGGTCGCCGCAGCCTTGCTGAACTCCTCTTCGTCAACAGCCACCAGCATCCCGGCCTTAATTCCAGCCATTTCCTGCCCGGGGTGGGGATAATTTTTAGCTAGCCAGAGATTAAATTCACTATCTTGTCCCAAAAAATCCGGGGCCAGAGCAAAAATTACAACGGCATCCTGGGGCAACTTGCCAGCTTCGGCATATGCCATTCCATGACAGAAATCGGCCCCCGCCTTGGCCGTCGCCAGCATTCGCGCCAGTACCCGGCCAGGCCGTGATGGATGTAACAGAAATAAACCCATTAGATGCCACCTTCCGGCATTCCCAGGTCCATCCACTGATCAAGGCGCTCGGACCAATCCTTTAACATGGCGTGCGTCGCAGCGACCCGCGCGGCAGCTTGGGCGGGCAGATCGAGGGGGAAAATGCGATTGCCGCCATTTTCAAAGCGATTGAGCAGACCCATAAAGGCCCCGCCGCAATAAAGAGCGCTATAGTGCCAGTCGGACCGCATTGTGTCGAGGAGGGACAGGGTCCCAGAGGACAAGGCGGGGGCGACGAAGGGCTTAAAGCCCGTTTCCCTGACGACCAGATTGGCGCGGATGGTCAGCGCCGTCAGCTCCTGGGACAATTCCTCATCGTAAGCACTTAAGCTGTTAATAATCACCAGGCCCTGCCCGTGGGGACCAAAGGCAGCCCCTTGGGTCAGGTAGGATGCAAGTCTGGCATCCCGCTCCGCATAAAATGCAGCTCTGGCGTGCATCACGCCCAGGCCGTAGCCCCGAATCTGCCCTGGCCGCAGGCCCTGACCATCACTTTTCCCCGCCGCGTCGCGGTTAGAGGCGCTAAGGGCCGCGTAGCATAGCTGGTCGACGGGATCCGAAACGACCGAAAAGAGCCCTTGGAAATTTGCCCCTCGGGCTTGGCGGGCGTAGGCTGCGACAAGGCGAGCATTGCCTTCCATCTGAACCAACCGAACATCTTGCTTTTCCTGACCTAATGGAGGTACGCCAGTGGAGGCGCAAAAAACAAACATGTCACAATCAAACAAATCCTCCTGGGTGACAGCGCTGATAGCAGGCCACATCTCCTGCTGCCGCGAGGCGCTGCGGATCTGGCCGACTTCACATTCCCAGCGTTTTTCTGAAGCGGTGTTGCCGCCCCCATACAGGCCAATCCGGGAAACGATTCCTCCCCCCATCAGGCGGAGCCCGGCGACCAGCGTTCCCCCGACATCGCCTAAGCCCACGATATTGACCCGCCATCTTTTCGGCGGGGTAAAAATATCTTCACTTTGCTCCACTGTCCAAGGCAATTGCATGTTATCCCTCTTTCTTAAGATTAGATTTCCTTGACCAAAGTCCGCTCCATCCGCTGCAAAAACTCGATGTCGTTTTCAATGAAGCTCGACGCCCCCCGGTTAAAGTCAAAATGCATATTCAGGCCCTGATCGAGAATCCTCGGCGAGTACAAGACCTCGCTCATTCGCGCCAGGGTCAGGTTGCGTCCCTGACTTTCTTGATAAGCTTGCTCCAAGGCCTGCATAATCAGAAGCGAGCTCTCAAAACAGGTCATGGAAAAGTTGTAAATGGCCCGGTCCCCCGTCCCGCGAATGAATGTCGGAGAGGTATATGGCAAAATCGTGTTTATCGAAGGCAGCAGATTGTGCCGCGGGTATTCCCCTCGCCAGATCGTATCTCCGCCGATAAAGGGATATAATAACTGTTCGTTAAACCAGTTTTTTAATTTAGGAATAAAATAAACCGAATCGACCTCGCGATCTTGGGCATCCATCATCTCTTTGCCGCGACCGGAGAGAAGACCCACCATCACTTTTTGAACAAACACCCCTTCCTGCTTAAAAAGCGGGTCCAAAACCTGCATCCGATAGCCCTTGTGCAGCAAATCGTCGACTAGAATAACGGGACGATTAAAGGAACGGATATTCCGCACCTGATTGAGCAAACTCAGATAATGCGGGTAGGGCCCGATAGTGAACCCGCGCATGTCAGGGCGAAACAGCTTTTCGGAGTGCAAAGTTTTAGTAACCGTGTTGGGAACGACAAAGCGCCGCAATATATTGCCAAAAGGCACACACATCGCCGCCCCAAGCTGACGTGGCTCCTGGTTAATTGGCGGCACCTGATTGACTTGACATATTTTATCCGTCAAGGCCCGCTTGAGGATGCCCACGTCGACTGATAAGAGCAGCGAGCCAGGGTAAAGCTCGACAAGGGACTTTTGCAGCTTTTCCCGGGCGAGCTGGCAGGCTGCCGTGACTTCCGGCATCGAGCGGAAAGGCTCCTTGATAACGGTTTCCACGTCTAGGTTCAAAGTACAGGGCAAATTCATATTAACGACAAAGAATGGATTGTCCCCCTCGCCAAAGTTAAAGGGGTTGTTTTGATCGCTGGCGTTTACCTGGATAAAGCCACTGAGTCGCAAGATTTTCTCCACGGCAGGATCGACATACTCCAGAAAGCGATCGTGGAAAAAAGCGTAATCGAAATCGTTGGCGGCGACATGAGCCAAGGTTTCCGTCAAGACAGCCTGCAGCCACTTATGCTGACTAGCTCCCTTCTCGCCAAAAAGAGCGTCGATGGAGATAATGCGTCCCACCGCATGACTGCGGATATAATCGGAGACATTGGCGTCTTTGGTTTCGTTGAAGATCGCCGTCGAGCGGACCCAATGAAAAAAGGCAAAGCCCCGGATACGGCCATTTTCACTTTTGTCCCGATAAAAAACCATTCCCGAGAGAGGCTTGGTCGCCAGATGGTTGATGATCTCGAGGATCCGTTTGCCTTGATGATGATAGAGTGCGGCCACTTCTTCAATAATTGACGGAGTTAGTTCGCTGACAATTTGTAGTTGCATCGCCGAATAAGGCACGATCTCTTTATTAGCTGGCTCCCGCCGATAATAGCCATTCTCATAGATATATTTTTGCGCCAGGGGGTCGACCAGGTTGGAAATATCCCGGTTTTCATCGACATAATCGCGAATTTGCGTCGAACTGATATCCACATAACGTCGCGGCATCTTCAGTGCTGTGACTCCCCCCGTTATGCGCTGGCAGGCGGCAGAGTATTGCTCTAGATATTCCGGCGAAGTATCTTTTTCGCTACGGTCAAAAACAATGTGAGGAAAAGTGGCAATTAAGTTGGCATCATTTCCAGCGACATGATAGGCTGAGGCGTTGATGATGACATCCGCACCCGCCGCGAAGGATACCGTGCCCTGAGGAAAGTTCTGACGCAGCATTGCCAGATCGATAGGGTTGGCGATATTGACGGGAAAATCCTCAGGATAGATATAGACATTCAATTCATCTGCTATCGAAGCGTTGATGATGTTGCGGCGAACCCCATTGGGCAGAGCCCGCTTGGACCAGGAAAATTCATCAATTTGCAGATAGACTTCATAACCCATGTCCCGGATAGCTGTAGCAATTTGTTTGTGACTCAAGCTAAAGGGATCAAAGGTCCCTGGGAAGAAAGCAATTTTTTGATTGACCTCCAGATTAATCGACCCATACTGGAATTCATAATCGCTGATAAAACGATAAATGTGGTTAAAAGCAGCCGCGTTAGCCAGATTTGTCAGGCTGTTATTGGATTTGACCTCGATCAAGGTGAGCAGTTTTTTGGCAATCATGTGGAAGATTTTTCGCTTCTCCGCCCAATCCAGCACCGATGAGGCGATGATATCGGCCCCAATAACAGCAAAGGCAACGATCTTGACCTGAGTGTCGTAGTTGCCTAGGCCATTTAACAAAATCCCCAACATCCGAACCAACCGATCCGTAAAATCCCGCTCACTCTCATGAAAGCGCCGGCGATACGAAGTGTAGTGCGCAACCGCCTCTCCCGTCGTCGCCAGCAAAAGCGCCGCTGTGCGGGAATTGGCGCTGCGGACCTTAAGAACGATTTCTCCGACAATCTCATCTAGCTCCTCGGGAGCTAATTCCAGGAGGAGCCGCCCGAGATAAGTGGGTATGTACTCGGAAAACTGATAATTGTCACTTTCCAGCGCCCGCATCAACTCGATGACAACGTCGTTGCGCTGCGAGCTACTCAGCCCTGGCACAACGGCCAGCAGTGCTTTGCCCGCCCTGGTCCGAACCCCTTCTTCCCCGCTGACTTTGAGCAGATTACAAAAATGCATCGCCGTGTAGAGACCATCGGTTTCCCGATAATAGACTGCCAGCTCCAATAAGATCTCAATCTGGGTTTCCTTGATTACCCAATCCGTCGAGGCTTTGAGATTGCTGAGAAAAATATACGAATGCTTTTGCCGGAAGGAGTCCCATACTTCTTGGCAATGTTTTTGATACTCCTCCGCTAAGGGTAATTTTTGTGCTAAGGCGTTGCGCAAATAGCTCTCGGACGCCATCCGCGGCGCGGCGACCAGTCGCGCCATCCCCTGCACCAGCTTGCCGACTAATAATTGATCGTCGCCGTAAACCCGGAGCAGGGCGACACACGTCTCCATGGCGGCGATCCGAACCTTCGGGTCTTTGCGTCGGAACAAACCGACAAGATAATCGTAGACAGGCTCCGGCGATAGACAATGGTTGAGGGGAATAAAGCGGGCCGCGCGGGCCAGCCACACCTCAACCTCATCGTTTTTGTCTTTGCGGGCCTTCTGATAGCGGGAAAGCAAAACCTGCATGTAGCGACGGGCATCAGCCTGGGCATTTTTAAACAGCGACTCCAGCATCGGCCCTAATGCCCCGCCGATCCAGGCGCGATGCGTCGGAATAATCTTATGATCAGGCTGGACAAACTGATCCAGATATTGGACAAACAAAGCCAAACCGTTATCTTCTACTTCGGGCAGCTTGGCGTCCTCAGGAATTTCTTTGCGGTAATCCTCATCATAGCGGGCGATTAAACGGCCGATTCCACGGGCTGCTTGAGTCCGGATGTCGTCCTCTGGAACTGTCAGCAGCTCGTACAAGAAGGCCAGCATCGCACGTTTTTGCGACTGAGATAGATAGGTCGAGTAATCCGCAAAAATGCGCAGATACTCCCGCAAATTGCGGGGATCGATCTCGCTGCGAGCCACATCGATAATCGTATTGAGACTGGAAAGATCCCGCAAATGGTGCATTAAGTGAACATTGTTGCCAATCGAGCGAAACTTTAGGTGCCTGACAACCTCGGGCCCTTGCATCAAGGCATAGTCGTTGCGTTCCCCCGGCCATGTACCAGCGGCAGTTGTGGCTTCCAGATCCGTATTAATGCCGAGACCCAGCAGATAATCTTCGAAATCCCGCAATTTTGCATAGACGCGGCGATAGCGCTTTTCCTTGTCCGCGTCCACATTATCCAGTTTACTTAAGATCACCGCAAAGGATTCGTCCAGGGGATAAATGTGCATCGCCGAATTATAGTTCCGGCTTTCCTTATTCTTGACCCTAAAATCCGCATAAATCAGGACAAGGGATTCCACGGGCAAATTTTCCAGCTCGAGATCCCAAGTAGAATGGTTCAGCGCCACGTGGCCGATATATGTGATCTTATGTTTGCGAAACCAGACATCGGTATAGTAGTAATGTAAATAAGGGAGCCGTTTCAGCTCACTGCCCTGGCAGCCATATTTCCCGATATCGTGTCCGGCAGCAGCCCCGGAAACCCGACCTAAATCAATCTCAACCCCAGCTGTCGCCATCTGCTTGGCAATAAAAACAGCTAAATGATGGACGCCGCAGACGTGATCAAGGTTGTTAAAGCCGGTCAGGTCCTGGTGAATTTTCATCATTTCATAGACGTAATCCTGGCGAAAAGCCGCTTGAAAACTCTTATACTCCGCCGGTGATTCCATCGCATCGATTTCCTGATCAGCAAGGAGAGTGAGGGGATGTATTTGGAGCCACTCGTCTTCCCCCAGACTCATCATATAGCTGTCCAGCAGGCGAGCTACCTCCAAAAACAATGTCAAAGCCCTGGACCAAGGCTTTTCAATTTTCTCCGGCAGTAAATGGGGAAAAGCGCAGGAAACGGCGAACTTAAGCAACAGGGGTGCGATGTCCGCCGGGAGCTCGCTACCCTTATGCCTCCCCACATAGGTGCGCAGCACCGGATCCATCAGCCGGAGCAGACGCTGGGTAGTATAATCTTTTGCCTCAAGCATCTCGGAGAGTTCCCCATACAAAAGGTCGGCATCTCCCAGGCTACGCCCAAATTTGCCTAACACACTATTGAGTTCCTCGTACAGCCCCAAAGCAGTTCTTGTTTTTTGCATGAGAATCCCCCTTTGCTATTTCCTTAAATCGTGCCATAATTGCATAAATATCGTTAAAACGATTAGCAAAGATGAGCAGGAGATGATTATGATTACAACGCTTGTTATCTGGGCCGGCGCTTTTAGCAGCGCCGCAATCTGGTTATGGCTAATCCGCCGCTACGACCGGGCCCATCCCGAACCGCTCCGGGTCATGCTGAGGGTCGGACTGATTGGTGGAGCTGTCAGCGTATTTTTGGCGGGCCTCGGCAACGTACTTTACCAGCTGGCGACTGCAACTCCAGATCAACCCGAGACGATCATGCAAGCTGTGATGCTCTCGGCTTTCGTCGGCATCAACGAGGAATTCTGGAAAGCCTTTTTATGTCTGAAACTATTGCGGCGCGAGCCCCATTTCAACGAACCCATCGACGGGCTAATCTACGGAATGACAGTCGCCCTAGGCTTTGCCGCTTTTGAAAACATCGAATACGCCGCTTTGTACGGGCCGGGGATTCTCCTCACCCGGTCGCTGATGTCAGTCCCGGCCCATATCTGCTTTGCCGCTTTTTGGGGCTACGGTTTGACGATGGCCCGTTTTGTCAATCACAACCAACACCCTTTACGGACGATGCTGCCTTATATTTTTATGGCTGCCTTGGCGCATATGGCTTACAACCTTGTCCTTTTTTTAAATTCTTGGACGGTGCTACTCGTCTTCCCCTTGCTCCTGGCCCTGGTCATCAGCACGCATCACCGCTTGGCTTCGCTGCATCCGGACCGGATGCGAGACCACTGAAGAAGGCGGCGACTAAC
>CAZWXO010000065.1:0-12472 GCA_964637885.1 uncultured bacterium | reverse complement strand
TCCAACGTTTATTCGGCCCGCATTTTATGTGGCACCATGGCCACAGCCATTATACGCCCTGGAGAGGATTGAAGACAGTCTCAAAACCACTGAAAAAGTTAGCGATAGACAATAATCTCTGACTTGTCATATGGACGAATAGTCTTCGCGCATCCCCGAACTACCCCGTCGCCGCCCTCGGTGCCAGGTCAAATTCAACGACAAAACTTGTTCCCTGTCCTCGTTCGATCTCGACGGAGCCGTGCAGTTGCTCGACTTGCATCATGACAAAATACATGCCAAAACCCGCCGTTTCCCCAAAGTCGATGCCTTCCGGCAAACCAACTCCATCATCGGCAATCACCATCTTGACGTGGGAACGCTTTAAGGTCATCGTAATCGTAATCAGTCCACTCTCCCGACCCACAAAGGCATGCTTCATCGCATTGGTCAGCAATTCGTTGAGCAGCATCCCCACGGGAGACATTTTTTGTTGTGGCAGGATAAAATTATCGATTCTAGTTCGAATTCGCACCGACTTGCAGTTGGGAAAATGATTAATGATTTCCTGGCACAAAGCGGGAACGTACGACTGCACCTCCACCTCCGCGAAGCCCTCTGTCCGATAGAGTTTGTCATACAGCATCGCCATACTCTGTACGCGCCCGGCCGCATCCTTCAACTCACCAGCCACCTCGGCAGGCAATGTGTCGGCCTGGAGTGTCAGCCACCAATAGACCGTGTTCATGTTATTTTTTATCCGGTGATGGACTTCTTTGAGCAATAAATCCTTTTCCCGCATCAGTTCTTGATTTTTTTCTTCCGCCAGCTTGCTACGACTAATATCGCTGACTGTAATCTGGGCAACGACTTCGCCATCATCCCATTGGGCATTTGTCGCCGCCCAATCTGTCCATAAAACAGACTTGTCCGCTTTAACCATCCGCATCTCGAAGTGCTGAACGTGGGTGGATGTGAAAAGTTTGCGGCTTAGCGAAAAATTATCCCGATCTATTGGGAAAACAAAGCGAGTCACGGGCCGGCCCACCAGCTCCTCCCGACAAAGACCCAACATGCGGCACATCGTATAGTTTGCCTCCAAAATATTGCCGCGGGAATCAATCGTCCAATATCCCACCGGCGCTAAATCATACAGGCTGAAATAACGGATCTTTGACTTTTCCATCTCCTCTTGCAGCTGTCTCAATTCGTCATTTTGCATCTCCAGCTCAAGTTGATGCACGTGCAATTCATGAATCAGCCGCTGGTTTTCCTCGGCAGACCGACCCGCGCTGTCTTTGCCCCCCACTAGATTATCCTCCAGGGCAAGTTGCTCTGCCTTTCGGCGCAATCTATCAATATCCATGTAGTTACCTACCATTTTCTCAAAACCCCCTTTCTAACTATCATTCCTATGAACGCACCCCTAGGTTACACTTCTATCTCTTTGATTTTTCGGATTGCACACTGAATAGTCCAAATCAAATCCCCGGAATATATTTCTTTGACAATCTCCACCACGATTTCCTTGCCGGACTCATGGCAAAGATGAACATTGGGGAAAACGGTGGTTTTTGCTTCACACCAAGTTGTAAAAGCGTTTTTATCAGGGAATAGTTTTTTAAACGCATCCGTCTGCCAAATTATTCGCTTGCTAAAATACGTTTCCGGATATCCCAACATCTCGGCGAAGGCCGGGTTGGTCTCCGTTATTGTTCCACTGGCAGCCTCCAGGAGCAAAATGCCATCCTTAATCTCCTTCCACAGGAGACGGTAACGGTTCTCCGAAATCTGCAGGGTCGCCTGAACTTCTTTAATTTCTGTGATATCCGAAAAGGTGATGACCGCCCCTTCAATCAAATCGTCTTGAGTGCGGTAAGGCTGAATCCGCAAATTGTACCACCGCTGATTGTTGATCTGGACTTCCATTTTCCTCGGGGTCAGCTCGTCTAATACCCCCTGGGTATCAAGTAAAAGATTTTGATAGTTGATGATGTTGGTTACGACATGCCCTAGTGGCCGACCAATGTCGCTGATAATCAAATTGACAATTCGCGTTGCGGCCGGAGTAAAACGCAAAATCCGTAGCTGGCAGTCGACAAAGATCGTGGCGATGCCTGTCCCCGCTAACAAATTATTCATATCGTTATTGATCCGGGATAAATCGGTCACTTTGGTTTGTAGCTCGGTATTGACAGTGGTCAGTTCTTCATTGATCGACTGCATCTCTTCTTTGGATGTTTCCAGTTCTTCATTAGTCGACTGCAACTCTTCATTCATCGACTGCATTCTCTCATTCGTCGATTTCAGCTCCTCGTTGGTGGTCTCCAACTCTTCATTGATTGCGCCGAGATACTCTTCTTTGGCCTGCAATTCCCGGCTCATTTCAGCTATACGCGATTCACTGTTAGCCTCATCCCCCCAGGCTTCCATCACCTCACTGCCCGCAAGCTTGAGGCCATAAAAAGATTCATTGGTTTTCCCCTCTTTGAGTATAACCAGATACAAAGGCCCATCAGGCGAAATCTCATTTTCTGCCTGGATAGGGCGAATAATCAAATCAGTGATAAGGAAATCTTCACCCGCTTTTATTTTTATCCCCTGGCAACTGACCTCCTCCTTGGTCGCAACTGCCCGGCATAGAGCAACCGTCAAATCGCGCTGCAGACCATCACGCGCCATTTTTAGCACATTGTTGATGGAAGCCTCACCTGGGGCCACTTCCAAAAATCGTCCGGTCCGCCCATGGATGTAAAAAATCTCCCCATGACCGTTGACAAGCAAAGCCACTGTATCATCTTGCCGCAACAGTTCTAGCTCTGTCACCTCTTTCAGGGAAATTTTCCGAGGCGGCATTGGTCTGGCTGCTACGGTTTTGACTGTTTCATCAAGTGGCACCGCCGACAACGATCGCCCAAGAGAAGCTTGACGTACTCCGGATGAAGATCCGATGCCCCGATATATTTTCGCCTTGCGATCCAAAACCTCAAACAAATCGTCAAATTCGCCGGCACTCTCGCTTGTCCCCAAAAAGAGAATCCCTCTGTTAATTAAGGCATAGTGAAAAAGCGGAATAACCTTTTTTTGCATATTGGAGCCTAGATAAATCATAAGATTGCGGCAACTAATCATGTCAAGCTTGGAAAATGGCGGGTCCTGGATCAGATCCTGCTCCGAAAAAATGACGAAATCCCGAATGCGTTTAGTAATATAAAACCCTTTACCATTCTCTGCCTGGTGAAAAAACTTCATCAGCCGTTCTGGAACAATGCCAATGACCGAACCGGCGGAGTAATAACCGGCGCGGGCCGTTGCGATGGCCTGCTGGTCTAAATCCGTCGCAAAAATCTGAATTTTGTAGTGCAACTGCCGCAGGTCCATATACTCTTGCATGAGAATGCCAAGAGTATACGCCTCTTCTCCCGTCGAACAGCCAGGCACCCAGACACGAATCAAATCGCCTTCCTGTTTGCCCTCGAAGACGAGGGGGATTGCCTTCTCTTCCAGTGCCTCAAAAGCTTCACGGTCACGATAAAAACTGGTCACCCCAATCAGCATATCCTGGAACAAGACCTCTACTTCTTCCGGATTCTGTTGTAAGACCAATAAATATTTCTCCGGCCCTTCCAATTGGTGAAGCGCCATCCGCCGCTCGATTCTTCGATAGGTGGTACCCGTTTTATATTGAGAAAAATCGTGTCCTGTGTGGCTACGAAGCAAGGCAAGAATTTTTTTCATAGCATCATCTTTTTGATTGAAGGTCTTAACCGCACCGCGATGCGGCTTGCCAAAGTTCTCAAAATAGCCCATGAGGCATTCCACCATTTCTGCTGGTGGCAACTGATAATCTGCAACTCCGGCATCAATCAAGCTCTGGGGCATGCCGGCAAACTCAGCCGATTCCGGCTTTTGGGCAATCATCACGCCGCCGCCACCCTTGATGGCACGCCCCCCTTGGGTTCCATCAGTTCCCGTTCCTGAGAGGATGACCCCCGCGGACCGTTGCTGTTGATCCTCAGCCAGTGACTGAAAAAAGAAATCAATCGGCAAGCGATGTCCCCGAGGCATCTCTGGCGACGTCAGCTGCAAAGCGCCCTCGATCAAGGCCATGTCACAATTTGGCGGAATTACATACACGCAATTTGGTTGCACCTTAATGCCGTCTTCGACTTCAAAGACATCCATTTGCGTGCGGCGCCGAATCAATTCCGGTAAAATACTTTGGTGCTCAGGATCCAGGTGTTGCACCAAAATAAAGGCCATCCCTGCCTCTTTTTCGTCGGGCACTCCAGCAAAAAAAGCCTCAAATGCTCCCAAGCCTCCAGCCGATGCACCTACCCCAACGATGGGAAAGCTATTCTTCCCATTTGGTGCCGTTGACTCTTGAAGGACTGGCGCAGTCCCCTTCGCTTTACTTTTACTGTTACGCCCTGGCGTTCCTCGCCCCGAGGCATTTTTTTTAACTGTTCCCACAGAAATCTCCTCCTGCTAATTTGTTTTTTTATTACAATCACGATGCTCATATAACAACGAAAAATAAAAACCTTCAGCAAGGCAGCCCCGCCATCACTCGATTTATTGTAATAATTTTATAATATTTATAAAAAATAGTTTTTGTTTCTATGTATAAGTGTATACCTATTTACCAAAGAAGCAAGTTAAATATTCATATTGCGTTTATTTTCGCCATATGTCTTTTATTTTCGGCTTTTTTTATATTATAGGAAGGGACGGCCGCCCGTGGCATGGGCAACGGACAGCATAAATAAATGCCTCGCCCAAAACCGTGTTTTCCTGAGGAAGCAGCGATAAATATATGGGCAAGGCAGATATTTATTTCTCAAGTATGATATATTTTATCTGGTTGTTCCCACGCACAAGGACGCGCAAAACCGAGAGCCTCGATCAAAAGACAAAAGGAGTCGATTACGTTGCACGCATTTTCCCGCACCGAATTACTAATTGGCGCTGAGGCCTTAGCCAGGCTTAGCCAAAGCAAAATCGCTATTTTTGGTATCGGGGGAGTCGGCTCTTTCACTGCCGAGGGATTAGCGCGCTCAGGGGTCGGAAAATTTGTCCTCGTCGACGATGACACAATCTGCTTAACCAATCTAAACCGACAGATTCACGCTAGCCACAAGACGATCGGACAAGTTAAAGTAGAGGCGATGAAGGGGAGAATTTTGGCGATTAATCCGCAGGCCGAGGTAGTCACTTTCCAGAGATTTTACCTTCCGGAATGCGCCGAAGAGCTGCTAAGGGATGATTACGACTATATTGTCGATGCCGTGGACACCGTTACAGCCAAGCTGGATTTGGCAGAGCGAGCCTACCACAGTGGCATTCCGATTATCAGCGCCATGGGAGCCGGCAACAAGCTAGACCCGACCCGCTTTGAGGTAGCCGACATCTACCAAACCTCCGTCTGCCCCTTGGCAAAGGTGATGCGCCAGGAGCTTCGTAAACGAGGCATCCCCAAGCTAAAAGTTGTCTACTCCAAGGAAGATCCGATCCACCGCCAGGAACACGCCGATGGCAACCAGAACAACACTAGCGTCTGCCCGCCTGATGCAGCGCGCAACTGTACTGCCAAGCGGCAAATCCCCGGAAGCATTTCCTTTGTACCTTCTGTCGCCGGACTGATCATCGCTGGCGAGGTTATTAAAGACATCATCGGCCTGCGGAAGGTCTAGCGGGCATAAGATTCCCTGCCGATCCATTTAATCAACAATTCATGAGTAAAATCGAGAATTAAGCCAATAATTCTGACCAAAACTGTTCACCGTTAAATCTTAATTGTTTAGCGCCGGTTTTTCCTCGACAAACTGCACCAGCAAGCCGTCCGGGTCCTGAATGTAAAAGAAGCGAATCAGCGGATTGGGCTGGAAGGGGCCGCTATGGACCTGGATTCCCCGCGACGCCATCTCGTGTAGCTTGGCATCCAAATCATCGACCCTAAAACCTAGGGAAATCGAGGCGCCAAAAGCGACCTCCTGGCAGTCAAGATCGCTGATCAGCTCCACCTGCGTCGCCTCAGCACCTAAAAAGGCGATCTCCCTCCCCGGCCCAGCGGGGAAACGGCGGCTAAGAGGTAATTGTACCACCTCCTGATAGAACTTTAGCGAAGCCTCCATGTCACGGACATGCAGGGTTGTCCAGCAATAATGCATTGTCCTTCCTCCTTTCATTATGTGTTTGTTCGCTCTTATAACCCACGTATAAAATCCGTTAGACAAAAATTACCTGCGGCAACTTTCCAGTCGCACAGTTAATGGCACGATCATCCCAACTACTCCCGGCGAAGATGGCGACATGTCACAGGCATTCGACTGGCGCCTTAGATGACGTCAAAGCCTTGGTCGGTAATGGCCGCAGCGATGGCCGGGGGATCAGTCAGGGTGTCCTCATAGACGACTGTCGCCGCCTTGCCTGCCAGATCAGCCTTAACTGTTTGGACTCCGGCCAGAGCCCCGACCGCTTTTTCAATACTGGCGGTGCAATGCCCGCAGGACATTCCCTCCACCTTAAAGTTGGTTGTCACGATTCCCATGTTCTCATTCCCCTTTATATGTAATTAGCGAAATTTCTTCAATTGCAGTGAGTTGGTCACCACGGAAACGGAGCTAAGCGCCATCGCCGCCCCAGCCAGGACCGGGCTTAAAAAGCCTAGGGCCGCAAAGGGTATCCCGATAGTGTTGTAGATAAACGCCCAAAAAAGATTTTGGCGAATTTTCTGCATTGTTTTTCGCGAAAGGCGGATTGCCGTGGGAATCGTCAGCAGATTCCCGCTGATCAGGGTGATATCTGCCGCCTCCATCGCCACATCCGTGCCCGTGCCAATCGCCATGCCAATATCCGCTGTCGCCAGAGCCGGAGCATCGTTGATCCCGTCCCCGACCATCGCCACCTTGAGTCCCTGGCTCTGCAATTCGAGGACCGCCGCCGCCTTTTTCTCCGGCAGCACCTCGGCCATCACTTGATCAATGCCAGCCTGAGCGGCGATAGCCTTAGCTGTGCGAGGGTTGTCCCCGGTAATCATGTAGACAGCGAGACCCAGCTCTTGGAGCTGGCTAACAGCGGCGGCCGAATCTTCTTTAATTACGTCGGCGACAGCGATAATCCCTGCCAAGCTACCGTCCACAGCCAGCAGCATCGCTGTTTTTCCCGTATCCTCCAGCCCCACCATCGCCGTTTCTACTGCAGCATAATCCACTCCGTGGGCCTCGAGCAATTTTCGCGTCCCTAATAGTACCTGCCGGCCACGAATCTTAGCCCCGACCCCTAAACCAGGATGGGCGGTGAATTCTGCTGTCTCCACGAGCTCGGCCGACTCCTTAAAGTAGTTATAGATGGCCACCCCTAAGGGGTGCTCGGAGTTTTTCTCGCAACTAGCCGCCAGCGATGCTAGTTCATCATGGGATATATTCCCCAAGGGAAGGACGTCCGTCACTTCCGGCTCCCCCTTGGTAATTGTGCCTGTCTTATCCAGAATGATTGCCTTTAGCTGGCCGGCAATCTCCAGGGATTCTCCATTTTTAATCAGAATGCCCCGCTCCGCTCCCTTGCCGGTCCCCACCATGATCGCTGTTGGAGTCGCCAGCCCAAGAGCGCAGGGGCAGGCAATGACCAGAACTGCGACGGCATTGATCAGAGCCCGGGTAAAGTCCCCGGTAGCCAGGTACCAGACCAGGATTGTCACAGCGGCGATGACGATAATCGCGGGAACAAAAACGCCGGATACCCGGTCCGCCAGCTTTTGAATCGGCGCCTTGGAGCCTTGGGCATCTTCGACGATCTTAATGATCTGAGCCAGCACCGTTTCCTCGCCGATCTTGGTGGCCTCAAAGCGAAAGCTGCCAAATTTATTAATCGTTGCGCCGATTACCGGATCACCCGGGCCTTTATCCACAGGCATACTCTCCCCGGTAAGCATCGCCTCATCCACCGCCGAAGCCCCTTCGACAATCACCCCGTCCACGGGGATCTTTTCCCCGGGACGCACGGCGACGATATCCCCAGGCAAAACCTGGGCTACGGAAATTTCCATCTCGATGCCATCCCGAACGACTCGGGCAACCCGAGCCTGCAGACCCATTAGTTTTTTAATCGCCTCCGAAGTTTTCCCTTTACTCACCGTTTCCAAGTATTTGCCGAAAATGACTAAGGTAATAATGACCGCTGACGCTTCAAAGTACAGATCCTTCATCATCGTCCCGTGGGGCATCTCCTGATAAAAGACGTTGTACAGACTATAAAAATAAGCCGCTGAAGTGCCAATCGCCACGAGAACGTCCATATTGGCGCCGCCGCCCCGTAGGGAAGCCCAGCCATGGCGATAAAAGCGCCAGCCAATGACAAACTGCACCGGCGTCGCCAACAGCATCTGCCAATATTCGTTGTGTAAAAATTCTTCAAAGCCCGGCGGAAATAGTTTTCCCAGGCCCGTCACTGCCAGGACCATTGCCAGGACCAAGGGGAAGCTGAGGATCGCCGACGCCACCAGATACCAGCGTAGCTTTACTAGCTCATGATCCTTAGCCTCACTCTGAGCCTTTTCCTCGGCCGGTTGAAACGTCTGGGCGCTAAAGCCGATGGACGTCACTGCCGCAACAATCTCAGCCCCGCTCAGAGCCTGATCATCGTAGACTACCTTTAATTTCTCCGTCGCCAGATTGACTGCTGCTTCCGCCACACCGGGCATCCGGCCCAGCTTCTTTTCAATCCGGGCCGAACAGGAGGCACAAGTCATCCCGCCGATAAGATACGTTTCTTCTCTTTGCACTAAATCACTTCCAAACAATGAGGTGCTCGCCAAGGGCAATCAGTTGGCGCAGCAGCGGTATTTCCTGGAGATAGTGGGTCAAGAGCTGGATGCGAATTTGCTCCGGGCCAATAAAAATCGTCAGGGGTATCTGGGCTGGCCACGCTGCCAGGAAAGGCTCTAGGCTGGCATAGGCGGCGGTGGCGCTTGCCTCGTCGGGAGCAAAGGCTATAAAACTCATCCTGCCGATGCTTCGCGCAAAGTGCTCCGGCGCAAAATCCTCGCCGACATTTAAATCGTAGCGTAGTTTAGTGACGATATTAGCCTGAATCCAATCCGGCACTAGATCGAAATTCTCTGCGGAAGGACAGCTGCCCATTACAAAGACAGGATGATCCGGCTGCGCTGGCGTCGCTGTTAAAATGGTGTTTCCACTCCACTCACTGGAGCCGGTCTCAGCGGTGTTAATGGTGGAGGTCAGCTCGGCGACGATTTGCCACTTGCCCCGACTAAAAAACGTTTTTTTGCTCAAGCGGTTCTCTTCGATGCGCAAGGCGATCGCCTCGGCCTGACAAAAGCGGGCTAGTGCTTCGGCTTTATTCTTTTTCCTAATTTGCAAGAAGTAAAACAAGGCCCCAATAAAAATTCCGGTTAGAGCAATGACACCCATAGAAGCAATGATATCGGACATCGACCAACCCTCCTAGTATCAAAAATAATTTGGTATACGCAGAAACCAACTGAGACCGCTGGAAAAAGCTTTAAGCTTTTCCCAGCGGTAATTCACAATGCACAATTTTTGATGCAAAAACAAATTTTTTGCTTCAATTTTATTAGGAAATCGAGGAATTATGCAAATAATTCTTTCCAAAATTGTTCGCCGTTAATTCTTAATTGTTCATCGCGGTGTGAACACCGAACTCTCCCCTTGAATAGATGAGGGGCAGCTGCGCTGCCCCTCATAGTTGTGCCTACTCACTTAAGATTAATCTTACCACTTGCCTTTGCCGACATGCCCGGCCAGCTCGGCTTTGCTGCGTTGCTTGATAATCCAGGCCTCGTCATGGGCCTGCGTAAACAGGGCGACACAAGGCGGATCCAAATTAATGTCGATGCCTTCTTTGGCCAAGGCTTTAATCTTCATCGCCAGCTGAATAATCTCCATATGGATATCGTTGGTACGATCCGAGCTATAGACTTTTTTGGCATCCTCCTCAGCCAGAGCGGCGAATTTCTCCTTGGGTGCTCCACATTTCGGACATTTCTCCGGAGCATCGTCGCCTTCAGCGATAAAACCACATACACTGCATTTCCACAACATAGTTTTCGACCCCTTTCTTTTTCAGAAAATTTACTGACTCTCTTCTTATTCGTCATTCGTCATCAAAAATCCTCTTTTAATGAAGCGCCAAAAAAATTTTGACTGGAGTACAAGGGAGCAACTGGTATAATGGAGCAAACAACGAAGGGAGCAAAAGCGCCCATGCCCAAGCACCCGGATTTATTGCAAGACAAGATCAGGCCCCTCTATTGGCACTATTTACTGCCCTCCGTCGGCGGCACGATTGTAACCTCGATCTATATCTTAGTGGATACGATTATGATCGGCAAAGGTATCGGCCCGCTGGCCGTGGCGGCGCTGAACATCATCCTCCCCCTGTATGCCTTTTTGTACGGGGCCGGCTTTCTTTTTGGTGTCGGCGGCGCTGTTTTACTAGCCGTCGCCCGAGGCCGGGGAGAGACAAAAGAGGCTAACGGCTTTTTTTCAACGGCTATCTTGCTTAATTTGGCGACAACCGTCATTTACATGACCCTCGTCGCAATATTTTTTGAGAAAATAATCGCCTTTTTAGGGGCGACCCCCCTAACGGCGACGCTGATCCGCGAGTATACCTGGGTTTTTTGGCTGGGAACTCCCTGCTTTATGTTTTCCGCCTTTCTGCAGCCCTTCATCCGCAACGATGCCGGGGTGCGACTGGTGATGGTCGGCGTCGTCAGTGGCGGGGTGCTCAATATCTTGCTCGATTATTTGTTTATTTTCGTCTTCCAGGGGGGGATGGCCGGAGCTGCCCTGGCCACTGTGCTAGGAACAGGCTTTACCCTCCTCGTGCTAACTTCGCATTTCTGGCGCCGCCACAATACCCTCCGTCTAATTTGGTCAGCGCTGTCGCTGCGCAAAGCTAAGGCGATCTTTGTCAACGGCCTCTCCGCTTTTCTGATTGAAACTTCGGCCGGACTAATCATCTTTGCCTTCAATTGGCAACTCCTTAGGTATACCGGCGAGACGGGGGTAGCGGTCTACGGCATCATTGCCAATACAGCGATTATGGTCGGATCGGTCGCCAACGGCATTGCCCAGGGCGCCCAGCCGATTATTTCCCACAATTTCGGCGCCCGGCAAAGCCAGCGCATCAAAGCCATTTACCGCCTTGGCTTGCTGACCGCTTTCGTCACCGGCGCGAGTTTTTGCCTCTTTGGGCTGTTCTTTCCCACCCAGGTCGTCCAGATTTTCTTGGTGCCGACTCCTGAGATTGCCGGCCTCGCCCGCCCCGCCATCTTAATTTACTTTTTTGCCTTCATCCCCATGGCAGCTAATATTTTTCTGGGCGGCTTTTTTCAGGCTATCCTCCGCCCTCGCATCGCCTTGTTAATTATTCTGCTACGGGGCTTTGCCCTGAGCCTCGGCTTTGTCTTTATCCTGCCTCACTGGCTAAATGTCGCCGGCATCTGGCTGGCGATGCCGCTGGCCGAAACAGCCACCTTAGTAATCGCGCTTTGGCTTAAAAAAGCAACGCAGCGCCACGAAGCTAGCGCAGACTAATGAGCAATTGGCGACACCTAGCGGGGAGTTTGCCAGACAAAAAAATGGCCTCCCCCTGAGCCTACATCGGCTTTCCGCCAAAAATTAACGGCGCCTCTGCGCTCCGCTAAAACTGAGCGTTAATGCTGTTGAATAATTGAATCTTGAAAGTATTAGAAATTTGCCTTCTTGGCAGGAAAAGCCCCTTCCCGTGGAGAAATGTAACAAGCAAACACGAAGCGAGCGCGTTACTTTTAGGAGAGGTTTATAAAAATATGAAAATGAATATCTCGTTTAATGTGCAAGACTTCACCTGAGGCGATGAAGACGTCGTTTGGCGCACCTATGCCGGCAGAGAAAAAAATTTGTCATAACTATTTACTGTCGATCGCAGTGTAAAAGACATGGTTTTGAATGCTGATAGGGGGAAAGAGCAAGTGTCTGTTTCCCTAACGCACAAGAGTGGCAAACTAAGATTGATCGTCGCTGACGATGGCGTGGGCCTATCGGAGAAATTTGACATAAATAAGAGTGGCGGCCTTGGCCCCCTGCCGACTGATGCGGCAGGGGGCGCGATTTTTTTTGTAAATCACTGGATTATTTTTCTAGGCATAGTATACTATAATCTAAGTAGGGTAAAAGTCGCACCAAAACTGCTTTATTCAGCAAGATTTTTCTACCGAATGTCGAATATAAAATTAATCGTGTTGTAATAACTAAAAAAACAATTCATTTTTTATAAGACAAACAAGCATAGAAAAAAAATCGGTATCACGATTCATAGCTAAGTTTCTCTGACCAAGCTGCGAGGTGGAAGAAATGCCAAAAGTCGATTACGAAAACATCTTAAAGACTGCCCCCTTTGGCTATGCTCTGTGCCGCGTTCTTCATGACGCCACAGAGAATCCGATTGATTTAATCTTTGAGGAGAT
>CAZWXO010000064.1:11333-12507 GCA_964637885.1 uncultured bacterium | reverse complement strand
CAGCGTTGCCGGGAGGCTGGTGGCTCTTACGGACGCCGGCCAGGTGAAGTGGGAAAAAGAAGTGCCGGGAAGCATCCGCTCGCCCTCCTTTGCCGCTGACGGAACTTTGTACTGTGGAGGCGCTACCCTGTGTATGTACGCCATTACCAGCGCGGGGGAGATTTTGTGGGAATATCATCCCGAAGGGAATTTGCCAGTCTACGAAGGTCTTTTCCCGTGGTCCAATACTCTGGATCAACCTGCTGTCGGGGCAGGAGGCGAGATCTACGCCGGCTCGTATATGACCCCTAACATGATGGCGGGGGGGAAGACTATTTCTGATTACCAGGTGCCGGCCCAGGCACGAGTGTATGCCGTTTCTCCGCAAGGGGAGGAGCTGTGGCGCTTTGTTTCGCCTTATGAATGCGGCTTTACCCTCCATTCTCCTAGTATTGCTGTTGATGGAACCTTGTATAGCGGCACTTCTTGCTGGCGGTTGGTTGCCCTTAATCCTCAAGACGGCAGTCTGCGCTGGGAATTCAACACCGGCGAAGGTCAGGATGTTTGCCCTTCCGTCTGGAGTCCTTCGATCGACAGTCAGGGCCGCCTCTATATGGCGACAACGAGTGGCAAAATGATCTGTCTCAATGGTGATGGCCAAGAATTATGGCGCTATCAAGGCCCGGAGCCTTGGCTGCCAAACTATGGCGGTTCTAATGGATTTACCCCGCCTGCGTTGGCGGGAGACGGGCGGATGTTCAGCATTCTCAACGAGGGGAAAGTCTTCGCTTTTGCGGCATCCTCGAATTGAGACAGTGCTAGCCGCACCATTAATCGGGCCTATCTTTGTGGCCAGTGCCCAATTCAATGGGCAAAGGGCGCGATGAGGAATTGGGAGCGGGTTAAAACAGGGAGCTGTCTTCTCGCCGACTATTGATTTTATAGCTAAACCGCAGGCTCCTGCTGCAGTCTTGGATGCTTCTGGGATTGCTCTTCTTGGCGTGACAAAATCATGTGAGGGAAAAGAGGGTCAGGGTATTTCCAGCCTTCCACCTCAAAAATACTGCCCTTGAGCTTTCCGTCGAAGAGGTTGAAGGGGATGCTGATTTTTCGCCGAGAAGCAGAATCCAAAGGGGATATCGAGCCATCCAAAGTTGCCTCTCTGATGTAAAAATCAGTTTTGATGTTGATCCAG
>CAZWXO010000064.1:0-11305 GCA_964637885.1 uncultured bacterium | reverse complement strand
AATTTCCAACTCGCCAGACCACACTCCAACGATGGCGTCTGGGATAGGCGCCTGATCTAACTGGTGGCGGTTGTACAAGACAGATACAGGCGTCAATATTGCCATCGCCACGGTCAGGATAAAGAATGTTTTAAAGTAGATGTTAAAATGTTTCCTCGCCACTTGAATCACTTCCCCTGATTTTCCTTGTTCTGGTTGGCATTATTTCGTTGCTATAAATCTGCTATTTTCATTTTATCCATGGTGCGCGAAGCGTTTGCGGCAACCTTTTTTCGGCACGCTGCGTAAATGCCTAGCCAAATTCCTGCCTGGACAGCAGCGAAAAGGAACCAAAGGATAGCAACGACCATATCTGTGAAGAGCAGGGATATCACTGCCAGGCAAGTGAGATTAATCCCTGGGATAATCAGGCCAAAATATTTGTTGCTGCGCAAGGATAGAAAGACTTGCATTGAGATAATAACCACGGTGATCATTACAACCATGATTAAATTGGTCATCCTACTCAACTCCTTTGCCGAGCCGATTATACTCATTGATCAGAATTCTGGCGGCATCGAGCTCGATTTTTTCATCGATAGCTAGCTTTTTGATTAAAGCGACGTAGGGCAACATATCGTCATTCTCATTAACTTTGATTTTCTGAATGAGCCGATCGAGGCGCAGGCGAATTGTTGGGTAGGTCACATTATAGTTGCCGGCAAGTTCCTTTAAGGAACCTGACGCCAGGATAAATTTTTTAATAAAATTAATCTCTTCATGTTCCAGGCTGGCGAGCCAGGTAGGTATTTCTTTTTCGTTCATCGAGCCGCCTCCCCAATAAATAATAAACTATTTATTGTTTATTATTTTAATAATATTAAAATACGCTTTTACATTATAAAAGTCAAGGGTTGAATCAGGTGACGGCATTTCAACCTATCAAGCCAAGTACAAAGCGTAACTAAAACTTATCAGTGACACTTTAGAGAGAATTATCGACATGATTCTTCGATTTAGCAAGAAATTTAAGTTAAGGAGAAATGGGGGCGATGGGTGTCGGGGGATACACTTAAAAAGCGGGGATTAGCTATCCTGGTCTAGCGGAAAAGCTATCGAGTGAAAATAGTCTGAGTTTCGCTGAACCTTTGCTTTGAATTGCTGACTAGAATGATAAGAAGCGGAGGAATAGAATACCTGTTAGGGCAAGTCCGATTCCGATGACTTTGCGCTTTAGATTCCAATACTCATGGAGCATCAGGACCCCAACCGTAATCGTCACCAAAGTGGTAGTTTGCGCGATTGGTCCCACTACGGACAGTTGTCCACCGGTCTGATAGGCGCGGTACAAAGCCAGCAGAGAAACGGCTTGCGCCAAAAAGCAGGCGAACATGAGGGGATAGTTGCGCTTGACTTTGAAGATCGGGATGATTTTCTTAGCGGCGCCAGGAAAAAGCGCCAAAGTGAGGCCGGCCGGAATCGTAAAGATCAACACTTGAAAAAGAGCGAGGGAGAAGTAGCCGAGGACATACTTATCTAAAGCGTAGCAAAAACTGATAATTATCGCATACAAGAGCACCGCCGCCTGATTTTTCCCCATTGCCGGTAAAGAACTCCGCCGCACATAGACCACGGCGATGGAGGCGATGATCAGGCATACCCCGATTATCTTGCTGAGGGAGATTATCTCTCCGAAAAAGATAACTCCGATCAGCATCATCCAAATCGATCTCGTCGTGCCGATAGTTTCCACTTGGCTGATTTCAGTTCGTTTCAGCCCGTAAAAATATAAAGTCATGCAGCAGGCATAGCCAAAGCAGGAAGCCAATAACGCGACCCAGACGATCGGCTGACTTGGAAAGCGGATCGGCTCAAAAAAAAGCAGGGGCAACGTGAATAGCCCCGGCATTAATTGAAAAACTACACTAAAAGCGGTATCGTCAACAGATTCATGGTTCAGTAGTTGTTTTTGCAGTATCTTCGATGTCGAGTTCAGCAGGATATAGATTAAGACCAGGGTAAACCAGGTTAATTCCATTCCAAGTCTGCCTTTCTGCCAATTGTACCATCAATTTTAGTATCCACATTTACGCCAATCTTGGGTGCTAGTTGGGGTCAGTCGTCTGGGTGCCTTCTAGTAATTTTTCCAGCTGCGCCGGTGTGTCGGCCATATAATCCGGGGCGACCAGCTTCAGTTGGTCAGGGGAGTGCCAGCCCCAGGCTACTCCGATAGTTTTAACGCCGGCCGCTCTCCCCTCGATGATGTCTCCTTGGGTGTCGCCGATATAGTAAGCTTGGGATCCGGGATATTGGGCAACGAGGTTGCGGATTTTTTTGGTCTTGCTTTTCTCTTTATCCGATCCGAGGACATCTGCTACGCAACGAATATCTTTTTGCTTTAGGATGCCGGTGACAGCCTCGGAGATGTTCGAGGTGATGATGTAGATTCGGGAGCTTTGGGCGATGCGCTCCAAGGCCTCCTTGATGCCGGGAAAAAGGTGGACTGAGTCGATTCTTTCTCCCTGAAGATTTTTGTACTCAGCGATAATTTCATCGATTTGTGTCACGGAAAGGCCGTATTCCGCTAGGGAGTCGTATACATTTCCGGCATAGAGCGCGATGACGGCCTCGGGGGTAGTGATGGCGTGAAAGCTGCATCTGGCAAAGGCTTGGAGCATGCAAGCCACATGCATCTCGTATGAATCCCCGATGACGCCGTCATAATCGAACATCGCTAAATTTGCTGTCATAAACCCTGCTCCTTTTCTGTGTTGGTGGCCGTTTCACGCGCCAATTGCTGAACAAATTCATTGCGTCCAAAATTGTGAATCACGCCTTGCAGATCAAAGTGCGACAGAAGAACCGTCCCCATGTCTGGCTTCCGTTAACAATTCTGCCCACAATTATTAACTGTTAAATCCTAATTGTCAATTAAAATTGACTTCTAGCGGCACAGCGAGGGCAGGTGCGGCGCCAGCAGTTTTTGCTGGGTGGCGCTGCGCTCGGGCAGCTCGTAGGCGGCGACTCTCGCTGCGATGATCTCCTGCACATGACGGGAAAGATCTTTTCGCGCGCCGCTTGCTTTAGCGATTCCGTCTTTATTGAATACTTCTGTTCGGTAGCTGTCGCGTTGGTAGGTGTCCATGGAGCTGACACCTAAAAAGCTGCCGGCCGCAAGCCCCGCGGCCAACAGCCTGGGGAGATCGGGGTCGAGGGTCATTTCGACGCCACTGAGAGCCCGAATGGCATGACGCAGCGTCTCTTCGTCAAGGATGGCTTTAGCAAAGCTCCCTAGGGCAAAGCCGGACATGAGTCCTGGATAACACCAAACGTCATCGACCTCAGTCAGATTGAAGGGCAGCAAGGTCGTCAGCATCGCTTCCATGCCGGCCTGATAATCGACGGCCGTTCCATCACCGTAGCTGCCGCATAAAACGCAGGGTAGGCCGAGGGATTTGCACAGTTCGTAAAAAATGACCTGGATATAGATGCACTCCGAGCTGCCGAAGCTAGGCTGCAAGGTTTTGATATCGCTGATCGTGGAGAAGTTGCACAGGGACGTTGGATGCCCCGGTGCTTTGAGCTGAATCAAGGTGAGCCCGGCCAGGGACATGGCGAAGTCGTGGATGACTGTCCCCATGATGCTCTCAGGGGAGGTCATAAACCCAAGCGAGCAGGGGAAGAGGGAGACCGCCTGTTTCTCGTCGATGGTGGCAAAAAGGTTGTCGAGGCATTCCTGGTCGTAAGCCAGCGGCGGATTGGGGCAGATGCCTTGAACCATCACCGGCTCATCCCAGGTGTCGTAAAATTCCCGGGCTAGCCGCAGGGCTTTGCGGGCGCTGCCGTAGACATCCCCCTGACGGGAATTACTGCCGGTGGCACGAAGACCAAAGCTGGGGTATTTATCGGAATACTTCAGCACCATCGCCATCTGGGCGACAAATTGGTCGGGAGCGTCGTTGCCGACTGGATCGGCGCAGCCGGGATTGGCACATTCGTAGAGCGAGGAGGTCTCGCCAATCTTGTAGAGCTTGATTGCGTCCTCGATATTGCAGCGGCGGATGGCCCCCGTCTCGTCGTCGAGGAGGAAGGGAGCATTGCTAAAGGGGGCAGCGGCGACGGCGCGCCGGGAAGTGACCTCGCCGTACTCCTGTTTGGGAGTGGCGGCTAGGGCTTCCTCGAGCAGCGGACGCTTAATAAAGACTTTGTCCCCCTCGACGATAGCTCCGCGTTCCTTAAAAAGCTCCCGGGCGGCCTCGCTTTCAAAACGAACCCCGACTTTTTGGAGAATTTCCAGCACCTGCATATAAGTGTTTTGTAGGGTGACCTCATCAACAAACCGGCGCATGGGCGTCTCCTCCTTTTTTGTATTTTATCTTTATCTTTGATTCCACTGTAGCAACTGGAAAAAGGACGTTTTTTCTCCCAGAGATCGCAGAGCTAGCCAAGAAAGAAGTAATATAAATTAGGCTAAACCATTGTATCTCAATGCTTTATACCACTTGGTCTAGTTGTACTCTGGGCTCTTTGCTGGCTCTGCGAGATAATAGGGCATTTTGTCCTCGTCTTTTGAGTTGATGAGTAGAATCATGTATATCCTTCAGTCCGTCAACTTTACCAAGATTGTATAGCAGCAAATGGGCAACCCCCGGCTTTCTTAGCCGGAACCCACATCGGGATATTTCACCGAATCCCAAAAATATTCCCACAGCAAGGCGATTTTGGTTTTGTACGCTTCTAGTTCCGAATAGCGGAATTCGCTGAACATACCCTGGATCATGCTCAAAAAGGCGACGATGCATTTTTCCACATCGATATCCTTTATCTCTTTGGCTTTAATCCCTTCGATGATGATAGGTCGCCGTAATTCGTCGACAAATTTATGTTGGTAGGCAATCAGGTCTTGGTGGATTTTTTCTTTGAGAAAGCTGGGCGGGAAAAGGGCGCAGCGTTTCCAATAGATGACCTCTTCGTTGTCTTCGTAGCCGCGGTTAGAGAAATCGGTGTAAATGCAAAAGAGCCGATCCCGGCTGGAAGTGAGCTCCAGCAATTTTTCATGTAGCTTGGCGATATTGGCAAATTTCTTATCCCGGATATCGTCGAAGAGCTCCGTAAAAAGATGTTCCTTGCTGGTAAAGTGAAAATAGATCGAAGGGGTTTTGATATTGACCGCTTTGGCGATATCGACTAACCGCGCTCCTTCGTAGCCATCCTTGACAAACAGGGCCAGGGCCGCCATTTTTAGCATCTCTCGGGTCACATCCATCACCAACCTAAATTTAGTTAGGCTAATTATAAAAGGCAACCTACCCGTTGTCAACCAGGTGTAATTCTCAATTGTGAATTGTTAACCCCCGACTTTATTAGCGGTCTCGCCTCGTCCTCATGACCTAGAGGCAGGTGCAGGAAGGCGCCAGGCCCAAGGCCTGGACTGCGTGCAAATAATTTTCCTGATTCCCGGGCAAGGCGTGTTCCCGCAGATAAGCCGTGACGATGCCATCCCAGACATTGGCCCCAAAAATTCGCCCGTCCAACTCCGAAGAGAAGGTGACTAAGGTTGACACTCCTTTTTGCCGCATGGAGGTGACATCCTCGGCAGTGACCGTATTGGTGACGATGGTTTTGCCCCCCAGGTTATGGGGCAAAAACCGGTGGATACTGTGATAGTCCCCGGCAATAATCTCGGCGTCGTAAAAATGCCTGGCCTGCTTTAGTCGAGGTGCTGCCGGCTCCGCATCCTCGCCAGTCGGATAAATCCAGGCAAAGGGAAGGTTGGCAACTAATCTCCCGGCGATGGTTCCGATCATTGTATATTGAGGAATTCCTTTGATTAAATATGGGGGAAAGCCTACGTTATAAATTAAATCCCCAAAGACAATCTCGGAAAAACCGCATCGAGCCATTTCCGCAGCCAGAAAAAGCCGGTTGGCTCCCAAGGGGAAAAAGACCTTCCCTCTTGGCAAGATTGTTCCTTGCTGAAAGATTTGCCGGAAAAACATGGGCTCAACCCATCGCTTGAAATTCGCTCCATCCACCAAGGGCTGGTGATGGGCAGCAGCCCGCAGCCGCTTGGCATCGCGGAAAGGGAACGACCGATGCAAGAATTCCAGCTCAAAATCGATCCCCCCGAGGGTCAGTACATCGATTTCCGGCGGGCAGGCGGCGATTGCCTGTGCCAGTGCTGATAGATTGCCATTAAAACCCTGCCGGGAGATGTGAAACGAGTGTCCATTTAGCTGCACATCGACAGTTTTATCCCGCTGTGAACTGCCAAGGCTGTAGCTAGCGATCCTTTTTTCCATTAATTATCCTTTCTTTGCTGCCGGCACTGGGGTTATGCAAGTTCCAATCGGCCCCTCGCCGAGACTTGGGGTGCTAAAATCCGGATCGGATGGCCATCAGCTCATCGAGTTGTTCTTTGCGGTCGATATCAAAAATAAGGCCGGCATCGGACAACTCCACTAGCTTGAAAGAGCAGCCGGTCTTCTCCCGGATTATTTTTTCGATGCGCTTTCGGGACATCATTCCCAAGGCAAATAGTATGACATTCCCCCAGCCCATCATCGTCGCCATTTTTAAAGGAGACTTCCGATTGCGCAAAACACTTTCACTAAACGGTCTTGTGCGCAGCACCGTGGAAACACTGGTGATGAAACCGCTACCCGAGGTAAATTTACCATCGCGAAGCTTGATAAAGGTCTTAGGGTATTTGGGGAACAGTTGTTGAAAGGTTTTCTTCGCCATGCCCGGGTAATAGAACTCTGCCGCTTCGTTTCGCGACTGATCGACAAACTCCTGGATTGCCCCGGCTGTTAGGTAGGGAATATCCGATGCTAAAATCAGCAGCTCATTTTTTAACTGTTTTTTGGCGACGCAGGCCAGGACGTTCTCAAGCGGGTTGCCGGCTGGAGCGACGGTGCCATCCACTTTATCGGCGATGGCGGCCAGCTCATCTTCCTCTCCCACGACAAATATCCGGGCAATGCAACCAGAGGCACGGGCGGCATCGACGACATTTTCCAAGATACTTTTACCCGAGAGGCAAATAAGAGCTTTGTTGTATCCGAAAGTGCGCCGGCCTTCGTCCGAGGCCACTGCTAGAATAATAGCATCCATTCCTGCCACCCTCCTTGTCTAGATATTCGCTTATTTCTTCCTTGGGGTTAAATTAAGTGCCTCCGGAGCCGGCGCAAGGTCAAAAAGATGAAGGGGAAAGCCGCCATCAGCATGGCAAAACAAGAAAAGAACATTGCTAAAAATTCACCTTGGGCGGCATCGCGGATGCCTTGCATCGCCAGACCTTGCGGGGATAGATAGGTAACGTAGCGTAATATTTCGGGCAAGGCTTCGATGGAAAAAAAACATCCCCCCAGCAAAGAGAAAAAAATAATCAGCGGGGCCGCCACACTATACATGGCAGGTGCGTTTCCCACCATCAAGGAAAGATACGATAAGCCGCTAACCAGCAATAGCCCATAGCAAAACAGAATAGTACCATAGGCCAGGTAATTACAGGGAATTGCGATTCCGAAGCCTAGCTGCGTAAGAAGGCTGATGAGTAGCGTTGTCCCGACAGCCAATAACAGCATTGCCATCAGGTTGCCGTAATAGTAGCGTTTCTCTCCCGCAATCAGGCTGATGCGCTTTAAAAGCCCACTTTCGCTGTCGTGGATAATAAAGACAACCCCGAAGCCAAGGAAAAAAGCCATGAAGCTTACCATCATCCCTGTCGCCATTCCCAGAAAACTAAGCTGTGTCGGATTATTGTTTCCGGCCTCTGTGTGGAGGAAAATCTGCACGTCGAGAGCGAAAGGAATATCGCGATTCCAGTATTCCTCAGCTTGGGTGATGATCAATTTTTCTGTCGCGCTCACTTGAGAAGGCTGTATTTTCGCATTTCTTGCTAAATCCTCCGCTACTAACTTGCCGGTGCGATTAATCGCGACCATGCGAAAAATCCCAGCCAGAATTTGAAACTGAGTTGTGCCGGTATGCAGGCCATTGCTAGCATATTTATCCACTGTAGGGATGTCCCCGGCAGCGATATCTGCGCCAAAACCCTGGGGAATGATAAACACATTTTGCGCTCGCATCTGTCTGAGCAGCTGAAAAGCCTCTTCCCGATCGCGTCGGAGCACCTCGACAAGCTGGTTACTCTCCACCAGTTCCAAAAGCTGGCGCGAATACGAAGATTGATCTTCATCAACAAAAACATTGACATTGCGGGTCTGGGAATTTTCACTGCTAAAAGTGCTGCCCATCAGATAAATAAAGAAGAGGGGCAACAAGAGCACGGCAAAAATTGTCTGCCAGTTAGAAAAAAAATCCTGTAGGCGCAAACAAAAAATATCATAGACTGTCTTCATCGCAATCGACTCCAGCGACGGCGGACAATCGTCCCGGCAATTCCCGCATAAATCAAGCTAAGTCCGAGTAAAACAAGGACATCGACCGTGACCACGGCATTGCGCCCGGCAATAGCGTTGACGATACCCTCTATTCCCCAATAGTGCGGCGTTAGCCAGGCAAAAAAATAAATACTGTCGGGTAAATACAGGATAGGAATGAGGCCGCCGCCGATAGCTGCCATGGTAAAGACCAGCAGGTTGCCGATCAATGTGAAGCGCTCTAAATTTTCAAACATTATCGCCAGCATGTAACTCAGGGCGTTGACCATGAAAACTACTGCACAAAATACCAGCAGAATCATTGGCAAAGCCCGGGCATTATTTTGGTAGAAAAAGAGCAGGGCAAAGGCGAGTAAAATGGCTGATTGTCCAAAGGTTAGAAAAAAGCCACCAGCAAATTTACCTAAGAAATAACTTTTCTTTCCAGCCCCGGAAAGAATAATCCGGGCAGCGAGGCCATTTTTTTGCTCCGAAATCATCACCCCGGCTTGCGCCACCGAGATAAAAAGAATAAAGAGCAGGACAACGGCAACAAAATAATACTCGGTAACGCTGGCGATTTGCAGGGCCTGCCCCGGGATGCCAGTCTTTTCCTCCGCGGCCTGAAAGTATTTTGCCAGACCGGCCGTATCGCTATCCCGCAAAGATTTAGCTTTAATTGACTCGTGTCGCACACGTTTCATCAAATTCATGCTGTCAGTGATAAAGAGGGCGGTTTTTTTATTCAGGTCCAGGGAGCTTTTGGCTGTCTGCTGATAGTATTTCCTGGCGACAGTCATCGTGTAGTTGGAGGAGACAAACATATTAAAATAGCTATTGATTATTTCTGTCATGATATAGGTCTGAACGGGTTTATTGCCGCTGGCATAGATTTTAAGGATAGCTCTTCGCCCGCTCAGTAAATTTTGAAGAAAGTTATCGGGAATTTCGATTGAAACTACCGCACTATCCCTGTCTAACGCTTGCTCTGCCGCCTTTTCATCGGCAAAGAAAAGAAAAGAAACGTAGCGGCTCAATTCCTCGTCTTTTTGCACTTGTTCAAAAACGAACGCCATGTAGCCGGATTTTTCTTGATTGACCACTCCAATGGTAAACGGATCGACGACAATGCCGCTGTCGAATAGCGACTTAAAACCAAAAGCCAGAAAGCCAATCAAAAACAAGGCAGCAGCAGTCCCGACGAAAATCCGCTTGTAATTGCGCATGCCTTGGCGCAGATCAAAAATGGCGATTTCACCAGCTAAAGTTAGCGATGTAGCGTTTGTTCGACTCATCGCGACTTACTCATCCGCCGCTACAGAAATAGCAGCATCGGCAAAATTTAAAAGCGGCATTTTCTTGCCTCCTCTTTCGTTGATCTCGCCCCGGGCGGCCATGGCTTTTGTTTCCATAATCGACAGGAGCTAGGCTGAAAAGAGTTGTTTCCCGTGTTAAAATAAGAGACATTACAGGAATTAAATATCGGCATTTTTGCTTATTGGTCGGTTGTGCGATTGAGGCAGACGATTAACCCGGTGGGTCATGGGGACGGTCCTGGTGGCCCGCCCCACTAAAGCTGTGAAGCAAGAGGACATTCATTCCCCAGGCAAAAACACAATTGATGGGCATAATGATGGCGACGGGAAAAACGTTGGCGCCTGTCATGGCCATAAAGATAATCTTGGCGACGAGGGCCGTCATCAACAAACTGAGAAAAACCAGATAGACGGGGGCGAGAATGCGGCCCCAACTACTATCCCGCCACAGCAGCCAGCCGCACAGGATGGAAGCGGGCAAAAACAAGGCCAGATCAAAGCCTTGGACAATCATCGTCGTGTAGTGGTCCAAACCGGCTGGATAGATGGTTCCGTCGAGAAGGGGCGGGACAATGACGCCAAGCCACAAGGCTCCAACCATCAGGCCGTTCAAGATCAGGTATCCACCGGCCAGCTTCCTCTGCCATGGCTGGATGGGCATTTCCGCCGGGGTCCAAGGAATAAGCTCACCTAAGCTGAGGATCAAGGCATAAAAGGCGAGGCCGAGCAAAGCCACATAGACTAAAAACAAATAATTGTACATGCCCATTGTCAGATAAAAGAGGTAGGTCAGCAGAAAATAGAGCAGGGTCCCGGCCAGAACCAGGCGCCCTCTTAAGCTCCCTCGCCTGGCCCGGACTAGTGCGATGAGCAAAATGGGGATCGCTAGCAGCAAAGTGACGTAATCCTGCGCAATCCCTTGGACGGCAACCTCCGCCGACATGTGGCGATACAGGCCCTGGCCGTATATGAGTATTTCCTGCCCGCGAATAGTTGAATAGAGGTAGGAGCCAGAGCCGGAGACATCGATGATGCCGGCTCCGGCAGCCACAATAGCGAGTAGGGCGATGAGCGCCACCAGCAGGCTAATCATTTTCTTGTGTTTTAAAGCGCGCATTGTTTCCATTTCAACTATCTCTGACGGTTGAAATTGACTAGCGTTCGGTAGCAGATCCAGACGAAGGTTACGATATACACGATCCACAGAATCGTGGTGAACGACCGAAAAAAGTCGGCGAAATAACAGCCCAGCAAGATTCCCAGCGAAAGCAGGGCCAGCTTCAGGCAGGCAAAGTCAAGCACTGTGTAATCTCTGGTCCCGGCCATTATCTTTTGGATAAAGTTCATCTTTCTCACTCCCGTCAATTATTCTGTAGCAAGCTTAGCACTATTTTAACGAGCCGGCAATCTGGCGAGGTAGAAGGAGGGGCTGGGTACAAGGGGACGCTCTTTGCGTATACTAACTCAAAAAAGTGTGATGCAATCTTCGGCTTGAGGTGGTGAGCGGCGATGATAAGGATACGAAAGGCCCGTCCGAAACCGCTGAAAAAGGCCTGATGACTTTTTCAGTGAACAATTAACAATGAAAAATTAATAATTTTTGATGCAAAAACATACTTTTTG
>CAZWXO010000063.1:0-12578 GCA_964637885.1 uncultured bacterium | reverse complement strand
CAGGAGACCGGCTACCATTAGTCTGACTTTACATCACTATCCGACTAATGAGGTCACTGTTCCCTTATGGTCGTACGTAATCATAGGTTCTTTCAAAGCCAGAAGCGCATCCTTCAAAAACATGAGTACCTTCTATGCCCTCCCATTGTACTTCAGTACACTCGAAATAAGCATCTTCCAGCAACAAACTGCTTTGAAATGCATTATCACCGATTGCTGCAAGGCTAAACTCGATCGAAATGAAAATAATTTTCGGATATTCCGCCGCGATGCCCACTCGACTTATT
Source organism: uncultured bacterium (assembly GCA_964637885.1). Lineage (GTDB taxonomy): Bacteria > Bacillota > CAZWXO01 > CAZWXO01 > CAZWXO01 > CAZWXO01. The sequence goes on along the minus strand of CAZWXO010000063.1, from coordinate 12,291 downwards.
CTAAAAAACCAAAATTTAGAAAAGACGCAAGCGACAAAAGAAAAAAACTGCTTTGGCCAGAGATGCTAACAAAAAGAAGCCTGCTCACCCTTGCGGTAAACAGACTCCTTTGCTGAAACTATATTCGGTTGTTTTATTACACGGGGGTAAAAACATCAAACTTACCAGGTACTGTGTTGCGGTAATCAAAAACTATCTATCTGATCCCAACCACAAACATTGACGCCGTCTCGTTGATAAGTCTCTTGCCCACCGTACAGCAATAGCATTGTGACGTCCTGCTCTGGCATTTTCTCGCGCATCTTCTTGAGATTTTTAAACATTTCGCGGTTGATTGTCATACCGGCTTTGGCTTCAATCAGGCACGTATGGCTGCCGCTTTCGGTTATAAAATCAACTTCAAAGCCGTCTTTTTCCCGGTAGTACATTATCTCGGCACTTGCCCCCCGATTAATCCGCCCCTTTAACATTTCAACCGCAGCAAGGTTTTCAAATAGCGCCCCCTTCAATGGGTGGGTTGTGATATGCTCACTTTTTTCGATGCCTAACAGCCTTGCAGCCAGCCCAGTGTCGGTAAAATATAGTTTAGGCGTTTTGATCGCGCGTTGATTCAGATTAGTCGAATAGGCCCGCACATAAAAGATTAAAGAAGTCCCTTCCAATATCGATAGCCAATCCTTTACTGTATTTTGTGCAATTCCACAGTCATTGGACACAGAAGTTAAATTAAGCATTTGTCCGCATCGTCCACCGATTATCCGTAAAAAATTCCTAAAAGTCGACAAATCCCTAACGTTGATCACTTGGCGCACATCTCGCTCAACATAGGTGGCAATATATTGGTTGAGCCACTCATGGGCATCCATCTTCGGATAGACGTGAATCGGAGCATAGCCGCCCCTAAAGATCGCTTCATCTAGCGAATAACCGGGGTAGAGTGATGTTATTTCACTCAGGGAGCAGGGAAGCAAGGTAAAATAAGCGGCTCGGCCTGCCAGACTCTGGCTGGTCTTATGAACCAGCGATAGTTGCTGTGAACCCGTTAGAATGTACATTCCCGGAATACGGTTTTCATCAACAATGCCCTGAATATACGATAATAATTGGGGAGCATTCTGCACCTCATCAAGGATTGCTCCGACTGGGTAACGTGCGAGAAAGCCCCGTGGGTCATCGGTCGCATATTGCAACGTGTCAGGATTCTCCAGGGTTACATATGGTTTTTCGATAAACATATGCCGCGTCAGCCACGTTTTCCCGGCCTGCCGCGGGCCAGTTATGACGACAACGGGGAACTGCTCTGCTAGAGAACGTATTCTTTTTTCGGCTTGGCGATTAATAATAATTTCATTCATGAGCACATTATACAAGAATGCCCGACTAATTTGCAATCAAATTGCAAATTAGTCGGGCATTGAATTTGCTAGTCTGCGTGATGAGAGAAGTTGGGATGTTTACAGCCGTGTAAAAGTCTTTTGCTAAACTTGACATAGGTATGTGAACGTAATATATAAGAATTACAAAAGCATACGAAGGAGGCTTTAAAATGGCTTTAATACAAGTACGGGTCGATGATGCTCTTAAGCGCGACGCTGAAGCCTTATTTAAAGATTTTGGGCTTGACGTGCCGTCGGCTGTCCGTTTGTTTATCAAACAATCACTGATTCAAAACAGAATACCCTTTATGATCACCGGTCCCGATAAATTTTATAATGAGTTTAATCTGCAGGTTCTAGAAAAATCAATTAATCAGTTAGAGCAAGGAAAGACGGTCATAAAAAGCATGGAAGAGACAGAATAGTTGGCGGCAATCTCGAAATTGCTTTATGCAGGACGCACTACCAAGAAAAATGACAAAACGATAGATTCTTAATTGCAAAGCCACCAGACTTTTTCCAGCAGTCTCAGAAGGCCCCTTCTCTTCCCATAAATATCTGAATAATTTTTCAATAGGTATCAGTAATATTTTTTTGATTGACCATTTTACTGCCACCCTTGGTCTAAAAATCAAATTTTACAAATATAATCTTAATGTTGATATTAATATTGATCGAGAATGTAACCGCTATATTGCTCATAGACTATTTTTGACGCCGACGCAATCCGGAGAGAATATGCCCCGGCAAGAAAAGCATAGCTCTAATTGTATGGAAATACTAAAAAACCATCAGCGCTGGAGCTTCGTCGGTGTTTCGACCCCTATGGATCACAATAAACTAGATCCCCATAAAACGAAAGACTATTTGACGTCGAAGGGAAACGAGGGGGCGATGTCCAGGTCCGCCTTGAGCAAGGCCTGGAGTTCGAGGTAGATTATCTTGGCGCCGGCCATGTTCTTTTGTGCGATCAGGCTATCGATGAGCAAGGCATAGGCTGGTTCGTGGTAAATGTCGAGACGGATGGCCCGCCGAGCGATAGCTTCGGCCGCAGGGAAATCCTTGCACCGGGAATAAGCCTCGGCCATGGCCAGCAGCCCTTGGCGGAAATTGCCTGCAAAGTCCTCCCGCCAGCTATCCGCCCACGGGTAAGGACAATCCGCCAAAAGTTCGCCTCGGTACAACCGCGCGGCGACTACATACTCCTCCAAGGAAGTGTCCGGGAGGAGCGCTCGCCCGTTAAAATAGCGGGAAAACTCTTCGATGTCGATTTCGATTTCCTGACCACAAAAGCGGTAACGCCCCTTATCAGCAAAGAAGACATTGGACAGCCCTAGTTCTTGTAGAGTCTGGTGCAGATAAAAAGTGGCAGCGTGAAGCGCTTTGGCGGCTTTCGCCGGGTCGTCATCCGGCCACAGCTCGGCCAGGATGTAATCCCGGGTGACGACCTGGTCGTGGCTCAGAAGTAAAAAAGCCAACAGCTCTTTGGCCTTGGCGAGGCGAAAAGTAATCGAAAGAGAAGCAGCCTGGCCGGGGGCCGGCATTGTCTGGATATCAAAGCTACCCAAGAGACGAATCAAGATACGACCCCCCCGAGAGCGCCCGTCTTGATTTTCCTTACCTACAGCTAAGCGATCCAATGTAATCTTGAGCCGCTCGTCGGTCACGGGCTTGAGCAAATAATCCAAAGAAGCGAGGCGGAATGCCTCGACGGCGAAGCGGTCGTAAGCGGTGACAAAAACAATTTTAAGGGACGGTTGCAGCTGGACCAAGGAAGTAGCCAGCTCCAAGCCGCTTATTCCGGGCATCTGAATATCGAGAAAGGCGGCATCGGCGGTGTTCTCCTGAAACCAGGCCAAGGTGTCGCCGCCGTTGTCAAAAACGGCTGCGACAGAGACCGCGCGATAGTCACCCAAGAGTCGGATCAGCATTTCCTGACCGAGGATCTCATCGTCGACGACAACCACATTAAGCATTCTAAACCAACCTCCTCATTAATCCGCTACAAAGACGAAGGGATGGAAAAAACAACGACGGTCCCTTGCCCGAGGGTTGATTGCAGTTGTAATCCCGCCCCGAAGTGCCGGCGTAGCCGGGCATCGATATTGCGCAAGCCCACGCCCGCTTTGGCCCTGTCTCCCAAGGGGAAGCCATCGGCCCCCTGGATGAAGCCGCTGCCATCGTCGGCCACGCGAATAATCGTCCGGTCATTTTCCCGCCAGATGCTAAGCTCCACCCTGCCCTGACCCCGCTGGCTCATCAAGCCATGGCGGATAGCGTTTTCTACTAGAGGCTGAATTGTCAGGGAGGGAAGCATCGTCTCGACCCCTGCCTCGATATCCAGACAATACTCAATTTTCTCGCCAAACCGCGCCTTTTCGAGGGACAAGTAGGCATCGAGCAACTCCAGCTCGCTCCGCAGGGTGATTAACTCCGTGTCGGCGGAAAAATCAAAGCTAAACCGCAGGTAAGCGGAGAGGGAATCGAGCAGGGGCAGCGCGGATTTATCCCCGCGATGAATCAAGGCGGCAATCGAGTTTAGGGCATTAAACAAAAAATGAGGCTTGATCTGCGCCCGTAAAAAGGCCATCTCCTGCCGATGCAATTCCTCTTCGACCTGCTTGGCCTCGAGGAGGGCAAGATTGGCACTCTTGAGGCGCTGAGCCGTCAAGCGAATAGAGATACTTTGTGACAGGGCCATGACTGCGAGCAGAACCGGGAGAGCATAGGTGTTGTTGTTGCTGCCGGCAATCCCCAAGAGCCCCCGAGTTGCCATATAATCGATATAAATCGACGAGGCAAAGAGCACGACGGCGATGAAATAGGCGGCGGACAGCTCCCGGCGGCGCCAGACTGCTAAAGCAAGGAAAAAAATAAAGTAACCAGCATACAGAATTGTAACCATAAAATAGGCATTTATCAGATCCGTATAAACCCTAGCCGGAGTCACAAGCAATACCACATTGAGCATTATCATCAAAGGGATGAATATTGGCCAGTGTTTTCTTTTAATTTCCCCGGGAAACACTTGGGATAAAAAGAGATATAGCAAAGGAAAAACATTAAATGTAAAGATATAATTGAAAAGAATGCGCCAGGTAAAAGCTAGCTCGGGAAAAATGTCCAAAGCAGCCGCTTCCCCGGTACTCATGCTGCGTACCGCAACAATCAGGCACATTAGTGCAAAGAAGGCCGTTTCTTTGTTCTTGCCGCCTTGAACCAAATAAATAACAAAAAACAAAAAAGCAAAGGCACCGATCGCCCCGGCGACGAGGAAATCCATCGCCTTGCGGTGCAGGAGCATCGCCCTAAGTCGCTCCTCCGGGCCAAAGATGGGTGCCTCCCGAATCCCTCCCCGTGAATAGTTGAAATTAGAAACCAGCAGCGCTATGTGAATTTTTTCCTTCCCGGCGGCGATATCAAAGAGCATGGGGCGGTTGTCGAGGCTTTCGACGGTCGTGCTGGTGCCGACAACGCCGCACCCCCCCACTTCCTGGCCGTCAATAAAGAGCCGGTAGGCCGAGGTGATATTTCCCAGATACAGGGCATACGCATTTTCCGGAGCCAGGCCTTTCACCGTCAGTTGATAGACAGCCATCCCCTCGGCAGGGAGTTTCTCTCCACGATAGGTGTACCTGGACCAAGGAGCCGGCACCATGCGCCATAGCGAGGCCTGTCCCTCGATCTGGGCCAGAGGTTCGACCAGATTCACCTCGCGTGGCTCGAGCCATAAGAAGCGCCACATCCCCCGCAGGGATATAATCGCCCCCGACTTTTCCGCTGCCGCTGCATAATCGACCACCCCAACGGCCTCCGGGGTGCCTTTGACGGGCTTGTCAGGATTAATCACGAAGCTTCCCCAAAAAACCAAAACGAGCATCAGCAGGCCAATGGTTCCCCAGAAGCTGGCGTGCGCGCTGCCCCACCTCCCGACCCGCCGCAGATAATTTATCAATGACCCAACCCTCATGGCCCGATAATCCTCATCTCATCGGTTTTCTGATAGCGGCTGTGCCAGGACAGCGCCTCGTCCAGCAGATGCGGAGTATGAGCATAATTCGTGGCGACTTCGGCCCGACGGAAATAATCCCATAGCATTTCCCGATAATCCGGATGGGCGCAGTTGGCAATGATAACCTCGGCACGTTCCCGGGGGCAGAGCCCCCGCACGTCTGCCAACCCGATTTCGGTAACAAAGATGTCGGTGTCGTGCTCGGTATGATCGACATGGGAGACCATCGGGACTATCGCCGAGATGGCCCCGCCTTTTGCCGTTGATGAGGTGAAAAAACACGTCAGATAAGCGTTCCGGGCAAAATCCCCCGAACCACCGATGCCGTTCATCATCTTTGTCCCCATGATATGCGTCGAGTTGACGTTGCCATAGATATCAAATTCGATAGCGGTGTTCATCGCAATGACACCGAGGCGCCGGGCGATTTCCGGACTATTAGAGATTTCTTGGGGACGGAGAAGCATTATCTGCCGATAGCGATCAATCCCCTGATAAAACCGCACCATCCCCTCTGGGGAAGGAGACAAGGATGTCCCGGAGGCAAATTTAAGCTTGCCGGCATCGGCCAGGTCCAGCATTCCGTCCTGAATGACCTCGGTATACACCTCGAGATCCGTAAAATCCGAAGCGACAAAACCGCTGATGACGGCATTAGCCACCGAACCCACTCCGGATTGAAGCGGAAGTAGCCCGCTGGGCATCCGTCCGGCACATATTTCTTCACGTAAAAACTCGATAAAGATCCGGCTCATCCCGCGGGCATCCGCATCAATGGGGGCGAGGGGCCGCACATCGTCAGGGATGTCGCAGGGCACGATACACGCTATTTTATCCAGGCCACAGGGGATGTACGGAGTGCCGATCCGATCATCCACTCGGAGGAGTGGAATCGGCTGGCGATAAGGTGGGTCCAGGGGAATATAAACGTCATGCATCCCTTCCAGCGACAACGGCTGTGAGAGATTAATCTCGACAATGACGCAGTCGGCGCTCTGAACAAAGGAGGCGGAATTCCCCAGGGAGGTGGTAGGAATCAGATGACCCTCCTCAGTGATGGCGCAGGCCTCGATAATCGCCACGTCCACCTTGCCCCCCAGAAAACCATAGCGCGACATCTGCGCAGTCTGACTCAGGTGCAGGTCGCAGTACTTTACCCCCCCCGTATTAACGGAGCGGCGCAGGGTGTTGTCGGTTTGATAAGGAAGGCGTTTATTAATTCCGTTCACCTTAGCGAGGGCGCCGTCGAGTTCCTTCCCCACCGACGCCCCTGTCCACAGATTAATCTGAAAACACTCATCCTGGATGCGCCGCGCTAAAGCCATCGGAACCGCCTTGGGATATCCCGAAGGGGTGAATCCGCTGGTGGCGACGTTCATCCCTGGCTTGATCAGCCGGGCTGCCGCCTCCGGGGTAGCTATTTTCTCGTGTAGCTGCAAGCTGCGAATACGCTGGGTTATGTCCAAAGAATTTCATCTCCGTTTATTTATTGTCCCCTCAGAATCCGGCAAAAGATCACCTTGGCAATGTTGCACAAGTTCTAATCGGGTACACTATAAAAACCAGCATCTTCGCTGATCAGGACTTGCCGCGTCGCTTTCCTGGCACCCTGACCGTCCCGTACAACGATTTCCAGCCTCGCCGTTTGATCCAGCAGGCCCTCCGCTGCTCCCGGAGTCCAGTATATTTCTCCCTCCAGCGCAAGACTAGCAACATTGCCCACCTCGGCAAAAACTCCGCTAGTGGCGTCCCAAGTGAAAAAACCTCCTTGATCGGCTGCATATTCAACATCAACCCCATCGCCCGGACACACTGGACTTAACCGCATCCCTGGTGCGCTGGACATGGTCCTGGCATACTGTTTTGGCCAGATCTCGACCCAAAGCTGGGCGTCCTGATAAAATTGCCGAAAGTTTTCGGCACTGGCAGCCGCTTCAGCCAAAGGCTGAACAAAGGTCGCGGCAAGATCCGAGCGATTAAAGCTGTATTCCGCCCTGTCCCCTCCTTGAACTTGAAACCTGACAATCGAAGCGTTGTCCACTAAAGCAAAAATGATAGCCGCATTGTGCTGCAGGCTACGGGATATTTCCTGTGGCGTGATTCCACTTTCCTGTAGGTCGTAAAAAACGGTCAGCTCGTAGGGCTCGTGATCTGTCTGGAGGGCGATACTGCCCCGATGCTCCGCGAGAGGGAGCTCCTGCAAGATACCGGCAAGCTTGCTCACATCGCCGATATAGGCCTGGCGATATTGGAATAAAGCTTCGGCTATATCTGTGTCCTCCGGTGCCACATTTTCTCCAGCAAAAAAACGGATGCCTAAACCAAGGACGATAAGCAAAACAGCCATCAGCCCAAAAAATTTAAAAGAACCAAATCGCCTACTCCTTATTTTCATCGCATTCACTCCATGCTTATTCATTGATTTCATGAAAATTATAGCACAAAAAAAAGAGCCCGCAGGCTCTTAATGCGAATTGTTATTCACTGGTCACTCAAGGTTTCCTTGACGACGCCAAAATCATATCCCTCGACTATTCCCCCGATATCCTTCATCTTGACCGTTGAAGGAACCTTCTTGGGAATGCCGAAATCAGCATAAAAAACTTCTAGGCTGACTCCCGACACTTCAGCTGCTTCCTTGATTGTCAACGAGCCCTTAACAGCGGCGTAATCGGTTCCGCCGGAAGTGGTCTCTTTTGTGGATTCGGTATCTCTTTCTGATGACAATTCATCCGCGCCGGCCTCATCGTGAGCATCACCGCCGTAGACTGACTTGACGGCATCAAAATCATAACCGGGAACCTGCTCGGGGATATCTTTCATCAGTGTGGTTTTCTTTACTTCCAGCGGGATTTGCATTTTCGCATAAAATTCCTCTTCCTGGAGTCCGGTGGCGGCAGCCGCATCAGCGATGGACATATTCCCCTTCACTTCCCCTAGGGAAATGACCGTTCCCGCTGGCAATGGGGCGGGATTGTACTGCAAAGCTCCGGTCAGATTACCGCCGATAACCAGCCCAAAAAAGAGGCCGACAGGCAGGAGCACCGCCAAAATTGGTTTGACCTTCCACTTATTCCATTTTAATTGCAACGTTCCCTTGACGGGGCAGTTAACCACACATGTCTGACAATTTAGGCATTCAGCCGACGTGACCTCGGCCATCGACATGACTTTTAAATTAACGGGGCAGACACGATCACACAAACCGCAATTGCGGCAGGACTCTGGCGTTCTCTGCACCCGATAGGGACTAATTTTTCCGATAATCGCATAGAGGGCGCCGAGGGGGCACAGATATTTGCAGAAAAAACGATCGTAAAGCAGCGAGCCGACGACAGCAACGGCAAGGAGAATCAATCCAACCGCGCTCTCTTCCCAAACCGCAGCAAGTCCTTCCGGCAGATGCGCATAGGCCACCCAAGGATCGTAAGGCGACATCCAAAGCGAGGCTGTCCACCAGGCCATGAAAATTGTAAGCACGAGAACAACATATTTACCGTAGCGCAGCCATTTATCGATACCGGCGGGAATGACGAAGCGCTTCTTGAACAGCTTTCTTCCTAAGAAAGCAAAGAATTCCTGAATAGTACCTAAAGGGCAAATCATCCCGCAAAAGCTGCGCCGGAAGATGATCGCCATGACTACCGTGACGGCAAACAAGAACATCGTGCCGGAAAAAACTTTCGGGATGTAAGCGCCATTGACGAAAAAATAATGCAGGCTTTCCAATCCGGCGAAGGGACATAGACCGTGCACAGACGGAGCCTTTGCTCCACCCAGGTAGGTATGTAAATAAACTCTAATTGTTAAGAATATAAGGACACCGACTAATATTAGACTCCGCAGCCATTGACTTTTTCGTTTCATTTTCTCTCACCTCTTAAGGTCTTTTAACCTGACTGGAAATAAAGCGAGCCGAGCAACGCGCCCCTAGTGAAAGAACGTTGCCCGGCCGCAAGGTTAGTTAGATCGCATTATTTGCTTTACTTGGTAGCCGCACCGTTACGCATACCGCGGCCGGCTTGCTGACCCGCTCCCTGACCTTTGCCCTGGCCCTGGCCAAAACTGACTCCGTATTTTTGCCCGATGGCGGCCGCTCCGTCGCCTGTGCAGCTGAGGCGGTTGGTTTCAATAGCCTTCAAGATTTCATCGGCTTGGGCCTGAGTGATCCGACCTTCTTTAACTCGCAGCTCTAAAACGGTTTTCTTTTGATCAAGACTCATCCCTTGTCCGGCGGCGAAGGCTGGTGCAGCTGAGCCCACCATCCCTAGAAATACGACTGCGGCGATAATTTTACTCCATCTTTTCATTTTGTTGTCCTCCTCTTTCTTTAGCTTTTTTCTTGCTATGGTTATACTATATAGAAAGTCTGTGACAAAAAAATGTCGAAAAACAAAAGTTTTAGTGACATTAATGTGTCATTAAAATGTCACAAATGATCTTCTTAAAAGTGTTATATTAGTTATATTAAAGGAAATGATTTTACTGGAGGCAACACAAATGGCTGTTAAAATACTAATCGCCGACGACTCCGAGGGGATTACCGAAATACTCGAAACATATGCGCTCCGTGAAGGTTATGTTCCAAGCGTCGCCCACAATGGTGTCGATGCATTAACTTTATTCATGGAGCAGGATTATGACCTTCTCCTCTTAGACGTGATGATGCCGGGCAAAGACGGTTTTGCCCTGTGCCGGGAAATCCGGCAATCTTCGAATGTCCCGATTATCATGATTACCGCACGGGGGGAAGACGCTGACCGGATTATGGGACTTGATATCGGCGCGGACGACTATATTGTCAAGCCATTTAGTCCGGGGGAAGTGATGGCGCGGATTCGCGCAATCCTGCGCCGGATCGAGCCGCATCTCACTGCCAATCATGATACCTTGGATTTTCCATCGCTGCGCATCAATATTGCCGATTATCAAGTCCAGGTCGATGGGCAAGACGTCGGCCTGACAAAAAAAGAGATGGAAATTTTCTGGCTGCTTGCGGCAAGTCCCGGCAAGGTTTTTTCCCGGGACAACCTGCTTAACAGTATCTGGGGCTACGATTACTATGGCGATTCCAGAACTGTCGACACGCATATCAAGCGGCTCAGAGCCAAAATAATGTTGCGGGACGATTTGCCCTGGGATATCAAAACCATCTGGGGGGTCGGCTACAAATTCGAGGTGAGCCATGTTTAGGAAAAAATTAGCATGGCAAATGGGTGGCGGACTAACTGTCATCGTCTTGCTGTCATCCTTACTGACCGGAACCGTCTTCTTGCAGATGTTTCGCGAATACAGTTTCATGAGCCGGGAAGTAGCGATGCTGGAACGTGCCCAGACGATTAGCCAGATGCTCAGCGAAGTTTTTGAAAATGAAGGGAAAGTGCGTGGGGTCGGAAATTTTGTCCGCTTCCTCGAACAATTTGCCGAAGCTGACATCTGGGCAACCGATGCCCAAGGGAATATAAGAACGATTGCCGTAACCGGGTCTGCCTCGGGGGTCACTCACCAGATTAATCCCGGCCCTTTGCCGGAAGATGCCGGCGCAGTGATCGACGCGGCCCTGGCAGGGCAAGCAAGTACAGCAGATGGTTTTGATGAATTGCTGGAGGAGGCTGTCCTCCTTGTCGGTGTGCCCATCTATAGCGCTAATCTGGACATCATCGGGGTGGTGCTCTTGCGCTCCCCGGTCGTGGGCGTTAACAGCGCGATGCATGCGGCGACGCGAATTCTGCTAATCAGTTTAGCGGGGGCCTTCGCCGCGACATTGCTATTAAGCCTCATCTTTGCCTGGTTTTTTACCCGACCTTTGCTGACGATGAATAAAGTCGCTCTAGCCATGGCCGGTGGCAATTATCAGGTCAACACCGGCATCCACCGCCACGACGAGATCGGGCAGCTTAGCCAATCCCTCGATACCCTTGCCGCCACTCTAGATACTACTGTCGAGCAGCTCTTTCAGGAGAAAGGGAAACTCGAAGAGATTATCGGCAGTATCTCGGAAGGCATTATCGCATTTGATGCAAGCCAGGCGCCTATTAGTGTCAACCCTGCTTTTGCCTCCCTATTTTTTGAGGGGCAGGAACACACTTTGGCCAAGTTAGCGGAGCTTTTATCTTCCCTGGACTTAGATGAAGCAATCAGAAATGCTAGCTTAGGGCGTGCTGTCAGCCCTGTCCAAAGAGAATATAAGACCAAGATTTTAAGATTTACAGCCAATCCTATTTTTAGCCAAAACGGGGATGCCCAGGGCTGCGTCATGCTGGTACAAGACATTAGTGCCAGCGAACAACTGGAACAGCTGCGCCGGGATTTTGTCGCCAATGTTTCCCACGAATTCCGCACCCCGCTGACGATTATTCGCGGCTCTCTGGAAGCTCTTCTCGACCAGACCGTGACCAGCCCAAGTGAAATCGAGCGCTATCACCGGCGCATGGAACAAGAATGCCGAGGCCTCGAGCGCCTGATTTCCGACTTACTCGACCTTTCCAAACTGGAATCGGGCAAAATTGACTTGCTGCGGGAGCAAATTAACCTCAAAGAACTTTTTGAAGATGTCCTCGGCAGCCTGCAACCGTTGGCCGCATCGAGGGACATCACCCTCACCATGGCCTGTGATTCGATGATGCCGCCGTTTTATGGGGATTACTACCGCTTGCGGCAATTATTAATTATCTTTCTGGACAACGCCATTAAATATTCTTTCGCCGAAGGCGTTGTTGAAGCCTGTGCCCAGGCCAATCCCCGTGGCTTACAATTTATTATCCGCGATAGCGGCAGGGGAATCGCCCCTGACGAACTGCCCCACATCTGGGATCGCTTCTACCAAATTGAAAAATCCCGCCACAACAAAGGGACGGGACTAGGCCTTGCGATTGCCAAACACATTATTGACCTGCATCATGG
>CAZWXO010000062.1:0-12623 GCA_964637885.1 uncultured bacterium | reverse complement strand
GACATCACCCAGCGCAAGCAGGTAGAGGAAACCTTAAACGAGATTATCGAAAAAAATCCACTTTCGATTCAAGTGCTGGATGGGGACGGGTTGACGCTGAAATTAAACCCGGCATTTCTAGAGCTTTTTGGTCCTCCTCCGCCGCCTGATTTTTCGGTTTTTACTCTTATGCAGGAGACAGGATACGGCGAAGATGTTCGGCGGGCTAAAAACGGCGAAATAGTTCAGTCTCCGGATATTTATTACAATGCGCAGGACAATCTGGCTGCGGGCGATTCTTTTCCCCCTTAAGAACCCTGATATCATTGGACAGTTTGTCTTAATGCACGAAGACAACACTCAGCGCAAGCTGGCGGAGGATGAGATGCATAAACAGCTGGCGGAAAAGGAACTATTGCTGCGGGAAGTCCACCATCGTGTGAAGAACAATATCAATAACATTGAGAACTTGCTGTTTTTGCAAGCCGATGCGGCTAATAATGCGGAAGCAAAGGCGGCATTGCAGGCCTGCATCACCCGAATTAACGGGACTCGCGTTCTGTATGACAAACTGCTGTTGTCCGGGAATTATCAGGAGATCTCATTTAAATCCTACGTGGAGAGCTTGCTTGACTCGATCGCCGCGGTTTTCGATATCGGTGGCAATGTAACTATCAAAAGGCAGATAACGGATTTCGCGATTGATGCGAAAAAGGTAATTCCCATCGGGATTGTCATCAATGAACTTATGACCAATGCTTTTAAATATGCTGTGACCGGCAGTGACGGGGGCAGTGTCGCAATTTCATTTGAAAAAAGCGGTCCAGATGCAACCCTAGTCATTGAGGATAACGGCAGGGGTTTTGATGCGATTCCGGGGGAAGATGCTGGTGCGGGAGGATGCTCCGGGATGGGCCTTACCATCGTCAAAATGCTTGTGGAACAGATGCAGGGGACTTTCACTGTGCTAAATGAGAATGGAACAAAAAACGTTATCCGTTTCAAAATCTAACTGGGCAGGGATTATGATTAATAGAAAGCGTTGATGGTGATTGGCTCAATGGTAATCTCCACCACGAGCGATGTTTCTTGCGCTTATGTACAATAAAATGTACAATTATAACACTGGGAGGTGCTAGGCATGATTGCTACGAGTTATTCTAATATCAGACAAAATTTTAAAAAATACTGTGATAAAACTACAGAGGATTATGAAACGATTATTATTACGCGCAATCGTGGAGAGAATGTGGTCATGATGTCGGAGGCTGAATATAATAATTTAATGGAAAATCTATATGTGCGTCGTGATCCTGTCTATTACAATAAATTAATCAGGTCGATTGAGCAAATAAAGGCTGGAAAAGGAAAAGCTCATGAATTAATTGATCCTGACAGTGCAGCAGATAACCGAGCGGACGCACATGCTTAAAATATGGTCCGATGACGCTTGGGATGAGTATGTCTCCTGGCAAACGGACGACAAGAAGATTTTAAAAAAGATTAATGATTTAATCAAAGACATTGAGCGGAATGGGAACGAAGGACTCGGCAAGCCCGAGCCTTTGAGACATGATTTGTCTGGATTTTGGAGCAGAAGAATTACCAATGAGCACCGTTTAATTTACAGCATTGACAATGAAGCAAACTCCATCAGTATTGCCAGCTGCAAGCATCACTAATGATCCAAAGGGGTCAGGGGGCTGCGGCGCATCTCTGCCGGTACACCGTCTGGGAATACTCTATTAGGGGAGTGGACGCTCGTGAAATTGATCCATCTTGCGGACTTGCATATCGGCAAACGCGTCAACGAATTCAGCATGCTCGAAGATCAGCAGTACGTCTTGGGAGAAATACTGCGGCTAATCGATGAAGAAAGGCCCGACGGTATTGTCATGGCGGGGGATATATATGATAAAAGCGTTCCAGCCGGCGAGGCGGTTGAAATATTCGACCAGTTTTTAACCGATCTGGTCGCCCGCCGCAAGGGGATTTATCTCGTTAGCGGCAATCATGACTCGGCGGAGCGGCTTAATTTTGGCAGTCGCATCATGCAGCAAGCCGGCGTGTATATCGCCGGGACCTTTAAGGGGGAACTGCTGCCGATTGCCGAGGCCGATGAATATGGCCCCGTTAATTTTTATTTACTGCCCTTTATCAAGCCGGCTATGGTCAGCGCCTATTACCCTGAAGTCGAAATACTATCCTATCAGGATGCCGTACAGGCTGTAATCGATAAGGCGTCGATAAATCCGCACGAGCGAAACATACTGGTAGCGCACCAGTTTATCACCAGCGGCAGTCAATCGCCGGAACGTTCGGAGTCAGAAACGATTGCCGTCGGAGGGCTCGATAATATCGACGCGGCGGTTTTCGATGCCTTTGATTATGTGGCCTTAGGGCATCTTCACGGCCCTCAGAGCATCGGCCGCGCCACGGTGCGCTACGCCGGTTCGCCTCTTAAATATTCCTTTTCGGAAGCGCATCATCATAAATCGGTAACGGTGGTGGAGCTTAATGCTAAAAATAATCTCCAAATCAGGATGCTAGAGCTACAGCCACGCCATAGCATGCGCGAGATCAAGGGACCGATTGCCCAGCTGCTGGAAGTGGCCGCCACCACCCCGGAGGAGAACGATGATTATATTCGGGCCATCCTGACTGATCAGGAGGAGATTTACGACGCCATCGGGCAACTGCGCAACGTTTATCCGAATATCATGCGGATTGATTTTGAAAATAGCCGCACGAGGCTGGATGCGCCCTCGAAAACAGCTGCCTCGGGGGATGTTGCACGTAAAAGCCCGCTGGAACTGTTCGACGAGTTTTATTTGAATCAAAATAATTGCCCCTTAAGCGATGGGCAGAAAAATATCGTGGAAGATACTTTCGCCAAGATCGGAGGGGTGCCACTATGAAGCCGCTGACGATTACGATGAGCGCCTTTGGACCTTATGCCGGACTGACGCAGCTGCCGATTCAGCAGTTGGGGGGCAACGGTATTTTTCTGATTACCGGTGACACGGGGGCCGGTAAGACAACTATTTTCGATGCGGTTGCTTTTGCTCTCTTTGGCGAGTCCAGTGGTTTGGTGCGGACGGTAGACTCGCTGCGGAGCGACTTTGCCGGCCCCGAGAGCAAGACCTATGTCGAGCTTGAGTTTTCTCATAAGCGACAAAACTATCGAATAATCCGCAATCCGAAATATGACCGACCGAAAAAGAGCGGCACAGGTTTTACTAGTGAAAATGCTGATGCAACCCTGACTTTGCCGGGTGGCGAGGTCGTCTGCGGCAGCAAGGAAGTGACGAAAAGGGTGGAGGAATTGCTGGGGATCAACTACAAGCAGTTCAAGCAAATCGCGATGATTGCCCAGGGCGAATTCCTCAAGCTACTGCTGGCGGAAAGCACCGAAAGAGCCGATATCTTTCGCAAGGTATTCAGTACCGACATTTACGCCACTTTTCAATCCGCTTTGAAAAATCAGGCCAACGACGCCAAAAAAGTGCTAGAGGAGAGCGAGCGAAGCATTAAGCAAGATATCGGCAATATCATTCTAAGTGAAACGGCGGATGTCGGGATGCTAGCCGAGTGGGTTGGGTCTCCAGATCTTTTTAAGATCGAAGACTTGCTGGGGCAGCTTAAAAAAACCAACGACGCGGATACGGCTCTCGGTGTCGAGCTCAAGGAACAGGTGACCCGATTAGGAGCGGAGATGACGGGGATTACTGCGGAGCTGACTGCTGCCCGGCAGATTAATGAAGATTTTTTGAATCTAGATAACACGATCAAGCAGCGGGAGATCTTGCGCGGCCAGGCAGCCGCAATCGGCGATGACGAGGCAGCCGTTCTGTTAGCGGAAAAGGCGCACTATCAGGTCCGGCCCCTCGAGCAGCTGTATTTGCTGGAGAAAGCAACCTATGATGATTTAACCGAGAGCATGGCAACGCTGGAGCGGCAGATTGAGGAGTTGACGCCTGAGGTTGCCAGCCTGCAGCTGGCGCTGCGCCTCGAACAAGACAAAGAGCCCAAGCGCCAGCAGCTGAAAACGGCCATTGCGAATATCGAGTCTTCGATGCCCCAGTACACCAAGCTGGCGGAGCGCGCTGCCGACCAGAAAAAGGCGCGACTTGATTTGGATCTCCTTGTTGCTAGAATCAATGAGTTGGAGGGGAAAAAACACGCGGCTGTGGCAGCCAAGGAAGCGGCTACGGCGGAGCTGGCTGCTCTGGGTGACTGCGGAGCTGAGCTGCTGGCGGCCACGAGTGAGTATAATGCATTGACGCAATCTGCCGTCGGTGTGGAAAAACTGCTGGGGGATATCGCTGTCATTGAGAAAAAGCAGGTGGAGCAAAGCGATTTGCTAAGGAACTTTGTCGGCATTGAAGAAAAATATCGTGCGCAAAGCGCGGATTACCAATCCCAGGAAAGTGCTTTTTTTCGTGAGCAGGCGGGCATTCTGGCCGCTGGCCTAGAGGGCGGGCAGCCTTGCCCTGTGTGCGGCTCTCGGGAACACCCGCAAAAAGCAGTTGTCACCGAGGGTGCCCCGGATGCTGACGCCATCGAGAAGCTGAAGGGCAAAATTGAAAAACTGCGCCTGGATTTAGAGGCTGCCAGTCAGCAGTTAAATACCAAAAAAACCGACATTGAAACATCAATTAGTCATGTCCGCCAAACCGTGGCCAGCCAGTATAGCGCCGAGAGGACTGCGGCTCCTCTTGCCGATCTCGCTGGCTTTTTGCAAGCAGAAGCAGCTCGATGTGCCAAAGAAAAGCTAGAAATTGCTGAAAAAGGGCGGCGGATCAAGGCTCGTGTCGCTCGAAAAGAAGAGCTAGGCGCTGAGCTTCAGACGACTGAACAAGCCCTGGTGAGGTTGGAGAAAGAATTGGCGGAGGTTTCGGCACGCAATGCGGAAATCACCGCTAGCCTATCCGGGGTCGACAGTGAAATAAAAACGCTGCAGAGTTTGCTGGAATACCCAGTGGCGGGGGCGGCGACTGCGGCTCTGGCCGATAAACAGAAAGCCTTGCAGCAGCTAAGTGATGCTGTGCAGGCTGCGGAAAGTAACTACAAAAACCAAGCTGAACTGCTGGCGGGCAAAACGACGTTGCTGGCTAACGCTGTGCAAAAATCGGCGACGGTCACCGCTAAATTTAAATTGGCCCAAGAAAATTTTACTAGCTTGGTTGAGACCTGTGGTTTCACGGACGCCGCGGCCTATCGAGTGGCGCTCCTGCCCCAGGAGGAAATATCCGCACTGAAACAAAGAATCGCCGAATACAGTGATGCGGTCAAGGCAGCCAGTGGGGAATTTAACCGTTTAACCAAGGCGACCCAGGAAAAGGTGCAGATTGATACGGAGAAGCTCTTGGCCGAGCAGGAAAAGCTGCAGTCGGCCAAGGAGAGCCTTGACGCTGAGATCTTCCAAGCCGGAACCCGGCTTGGTGGCAATGAAAAGATCCGCTTGTCGATAAAAAAAACCCACAAGCAGCGGCAGGAGCATGAACGCCATTACTTGTTGCTCAGCAACTTGTCCAAAACAGCCAGCGGCGAACTGGCCGGGCAACAAAAGCTGGCTTTTGAGCAATACGTCCAGGCTTCGTATTTTAACCAAATCATCGCCGAGGCCAATAAACGGCTGAATAATATGGTCAATGGGCGCTATGAGTTGCTGCGCAAGGAGGATTCGACGAACAAGCAAGCCCAATCCGGTCTTGAGCTCGATGTTCTCGATAACTATACCGGCAAGATCCGCTCGGTGAAATCTCTCTCGGGAGGCGAGTCTTTTAATGCCTCCCTGGCCTTGGCGCTGGGCCTCTCAGATGTGATTCAAAGCCATGCCGGAGGGGTCGAAATCGACACGATGTTTATCGATGAGGGCTTTGGCGCACTCGATCCCCAGGCTCTGGAAAACGCCATCACTACCCTGACCAATTTGTCCGCCGGCAATCGCCTAATTGGGATTATTTCTCATGTGACGGAGCTGAAGGAACAGATTGATAAAAAGGTTGTAATTAAAAAAGGTGTTACGGGGAGCACGGTGGAGCTGGTCTGCTAACGGAGAAGAAGAGGTAGGGCGTCGGTGCCGCTAGCGAGGCCGGGTGCTATGATTTCCCCCTTTTAAAGTAGGAGATAGGATCTCAGGCAAGAGAGGACGATATTTTGGAAATATCAGATTGGCTGATGGACATTGAGCAGCTGGCAACCGAGTTGCCAAGGCTACATATCAACCTGTTCGACCAGCAAGACGAGGAATCATTCCATCGACTCATCGCGATGCTCAGGGCAAGCATCTCCAAATACGATGATTTGGAGATTGCCATGGAAATAGGTAAAGTAATCGCTTCGTGCCGAGATGCTCACACAGTGATTGTTCCACCGCGGATGACTTTATTGCCCTTTGAATGCTATTGGTTTGCGGAAGGTCTTTACGTGACCTCCGCTTTGGCCGGGTACGAAAGCATACTGCATTGTAGAATTTTGGCGATTAACGGATTGCCGATTGAAGTGGTGCTTGCGCGTTTTGCCGAGCTGGTTTCCCATGAGAACCGGGAGTTTTTCATGGCTCAGCTACCGGCTTATCTTGTGTCCGTAGAGGTTTTATACGGGCTTCGGGTGGTTGATTCTCCAAAAGATATACGATTGAAGCTGCAAGCAGTGACTGGGGAAGAATTTGTGGTGGAGACGCCTGGCTTAAACGCGGGGGAGCTGGCCACAATGCCCGTTGTGCCGCTTGTTCAAGATGACCTTCTTCCCTTTTATCGCCGGAAGCCCGCGCAAAACTACTGGAAAGAGAGACTGCCCGAGGGGAAGGGTATTTACTTCAAGTACAATCGCTGCAAAAATATGCCCGGAACGAGTGTCGGGGAATTTTGCGATGTATTGCTGACTGAAATTATTGAAGAAAAGACAGCAAATGTGGTCATCGATTTTAGGAATAACGGGGGTGGCGATTCGACGTTGCTCGAAGCTTTTATTGATGGTTTAGCTGATTGGCAGCGGCGGTTCGATGCCGGAAAGCTGACAGTAGTCGTCGGGCGCGATACTTTTTCTTCGGCTTTGCTTAACGTTTATGCTTTGCAAGAAAAAACGCCGGCGCTTTTCGTGGGGGAAGCGACCGGGGGGAAGCCTAATTGCTACGGCGAAGTAAAGTATTTAAAGCTCAACAAATCCGAGCTGCTGATTCGCTACTCAACTAAATATTATCATCTTATCGACGACGATCAGCAATTGTCTTTCTTGCCCGACGTTGTATTCACGCCGAAATTTGCAGATTATCTGAATCGTGTCGACCCTTGTCTTGATTATATTTTAGCCGCCAGGGAATGAGGCGGGGATGTCCGAGAATGCTCATAAGGTCGGCATTGATCGTATACAGGGTGGTTTTTGGGTTTTTTGACTTCGACAGAACTTCCTTTATTGTAAAATCAGTTTTACAAAATTGACATAATGCTAGGCAAATGTTAATATGATTTTACGAAAGTGGCAAAGGAATGAAAAAGATGATTGAGAGAAAAGAAACTTTAGAAGACTTAATTAGCTTAAAAGATAAAAATTTGATTAAAGTTGTGACTGGAATCCGTCGGTGTGGCAAGTCAACTATTCTTGAATTGTTTCAGAATTATTTAAAGGAACACGGTGTGACTGAGGAGCAGATTATTACTGTTAATCTGGAGGATGGCGATTATCGGGACATCCGCACATCAGAGGCATTGTATGCATATGTGGAACGCAAATTGAAAAAAGGGCAGAATAACTATGTATTCCTCGATGAAGTTCAGCAGGTAGGCAATTTTCAGGAAAGTGTGGACTGGCTTTACGCAAAAAAGAATGTTGACCTGTACATTACGGGCTCCAATGCCTTCCTTTTATCGGGAGAACTGGCGACGCTCCTTTCCGGTAGATATGTCGAGATAAAGATGCAGCCTCTTTCCTTTAGGGAGTACGTGTCGGCATTTCCCAATAGCAGCAATGTAGCCGCACTATATATGAATTATTTGCAAAATAGTTCCTTCCCGGGGACACTTGAACTGGAGCGGAAAAAAGATATCCGAGCATATCTTGAAGGCATCTACAATACAATTCTTCTCAAGGACATTGTGACGAGAAAAAAAATATCTGATCCGGCAATGCTTCAAAGCGTTGTGGAATTCGTTTTTGACAATATTGGCAATTTGTGTTCCTCAACGAAGATTGCGAATTCCTTGACATCTTCAGGAAGAAAGATAAGCGTGCCGACGGTTGAGAGTTATCTTGCCGCGCTTGCTGACAGTTTTATTATCTATAAGGTTGGCAGATACGATATCAAGGGAAAACAATATCTCGCGACGGGGGCGAAGTACTACGTAGCGGATATCGGACTTCGTTATTTTCTTTTAGGAACCAAGCATGCAGATATGGGACACATCCTTGAGAACATCGTCTACCTTGAATTATTGAGAAGGGGCTATGAGGTCTATGTAGGAAAAATAGGGGATGCCGAGGTCGATTTTATTGCCGTTAGTGCAGAGGGTGAATCATACTATCAGGTGTCTCAGACCGTTATGGAAGAGCAGACATTGCAGAGGGAGCTCGCGTCGCTAGATGCGATAAGGGACCATAACCCAAAATATTTGCTAACAATGGATTATGCACCGCTAACTTCTTACAAGGGCATTAAACAGATCAACGTTTTGGAATGGCTGATGAATATGTGATTTGTGAGGGCGCTGAACGCTAATCATGGAAAATCTTGATTCGCCACGCGACTTGCAACAGACACTCTCGTTGATGCCAAGACTTTCTTTGACGAAGTGCAGGAGGATACGGATGTACAGGATTGAGAATGGCTGGAAAATCTAATAAGGACATAAAAAAGCTTAAATTTTTGCAGAATACCTGAATAGTGTCGACACAAGCATCAGTATTTTTTTCCACAGAGATTTGAACTATAGGCGGGGTAAGCGAAGTGCTGGGATCAGACAATGGCTTTTTGCGGCAAGTAAGTAAAAAATCTTTTCCAGGATAAGTGCGCGAATGGAAGAAAAACGTTTGTCTTTTCGTTTATACATTGGGATGCTATATTCAGTTGCTGTTTTCACAGCGATGAAAGTGAGGATTTGGATGAAACGAAAGATTTTGTGGGGCGTAGGGATTATTCTTGTACTAGCGGTGAGCGGTGGTATTTTCTATTTGGCTCAAGTGCTGAATTACGAAGAGAAAGTCCGCAATATCCAAGTTGATGAGCTTGAGTTGACGGACAAAGCCGATGGCAAATATATCGGCGATTGCGATGTCGGTTTGGTTTATGCAAAGGTTGAGGTAACTGTAAAAGATGGTGTGATTACGGATATCAATTTATTGGAGCACAAAAATGGCAAAGGAGAGGCGGCGGAGACAATACCGGCGCAAGTTGTAAAAGCGCAGAGCCTCAAAATCGACGCGGTGGCCGGGGCCACCAGCAGCAGTAAGGTTATCTTGAAGGCGATTGACAATGCTTTGGAATGATTCCGCACCGAAGCTGGCTGTTGTGATAATTAACAACAGTCAGCTTTTTCGTTGGCGGCTCAAGCGGGCAGGCAAGCGATTTAGCGTATTTTCATTTGCTTCCGGATAAAATATGCATTAGTCTATATGCAATGGTTCCTCAGGATAAAGGTTTTGTGCTGGACTGGTGGCCGGTTTGCGTGGAGTCCTTGGCCTGAGTCATTGGGTGCGCCTGTCAAGAGGAAGAGAATATGGTGAAAGATAAAAGAGGGGTATTTATGAAAAATTATAAAATGTTGATTCAGTACGACGGAGGCGAGTTCAAGGGGTGGCAGCGCCTGGGGAATAGCGAGAATACTATCCAGGGGAAGATCGAGGCTGTGTTGTCGAAGATGACAGGGGAGCCAGTGGAGATCGTCGGGTCGAGTCGGACCGATGCGGGGGTACATGCGCTGGGGCAAGTGGCGAATTTTAAGGCTGCGGTGGATTTGTCGGAGGCAAAAATCAAAGAATATTTGAATCATTATTTGCCGCGCAGTATCAGCGTCGTGAAGGTCACGGTTACTTCGGAGCGTTTTCACGCCCGCTATCATGCCAAAGCGAAAACCTATCTCTATAAAATTTGGAACGAGGCGCATGGAAATCCTTTTATGCGAAAGTACACGATGCATGTGGAGCGTCGGCTCGATCTCGAAAAGATGAGGGACGCGTGTCAATATTTTATCGGGGAGCACGATTTTGCCGTTTATGCGAATGCAAAATCAACTAAAAAAGACACGGTGCGAAATATATACTCTTTAGATGTGGAAGAGGACGCGGGGATGATTCAAATCCGCATTTGTGGCACGGGCTTTTTGTATAACATGGCGCGCAAGATGGTCGGAACTTTGATTGAAGTCGGGTTAGGCGACAAAGAGGCTGAGGCGATCCCGGGCATTTTGCTTGCCAAGGAGCGTAGCGAGACAGGCGGAATAGCTGATGCCGGGGGGCTCTATTTGGAAAAGATTGAGTATTGATTAAAGCGCAGAATCGATAGAACATAGGCTTCAGCAGTCAAGAAAGACCGGTGAAGCCTATTTACTTTGCAACTATAGCTATAGGACTACCCGTATTTACAGAAGACCCAACCTCAGATAAATCCTGTTTTTGCAGCAGACATCCTGCCAAGGAAAGTGCTACCGCTAAAAAAATCATACAAAAACCTGTCAACTTGCGAGTCACGATATTCTCCTCCAAATAGCTTCGATGCTTTAATTCTAACGAAAAATGATTAATAGCTTATTACCAAATGATTAAAGATTGATGTTCTCTATCGCTCGCCAAATGGGGAACGGCACAGGGGATAATTATTCAGAGTCGCGATAGTGGCCGAAAGTGCTGAAGGAGAAATAACGATGCATTTGACAAAAAAATATTCTGGCATCCTTTTTGTTTTGTTGGCTGCGATGTCTTTTGGTTTGGGGTCGATTATCAACAAGCTGGCGTACGAAATAAATCTCACCGGCAGTCAGTTTATCAGTCTGCAATGGTTGTTCTCCAGCATCATCTTTTTGGACATCGAGGAGAAACAAGTTATCGTCCCGAACCAAGGGACAATACACGGAGAGTAGGTCATTTCTGGAGGATTTGCCGAGGAGGAAAACCCTTTGGCGCCTAGTGGCACACAACGACCCCTCGTATCCTAAAAATTGATGCGGTGGCTGGAGCCACTAGCAGCAGCAAAGTTATCTTGAAGGCGATAGACAATGCTTTAGAATAACCAAAATTAATCTGTTCGCCTCTTGATATATGCAATATATGGCGAGTTGAGCGGCCCGCATGTGTGATTAGGACGCAAAGCTTATTCCAGGATGTCTAAAGCGTAATAGAAATCAATTTAAAACGCAAAGTTGCGTACTAAATTGCGTTATTAGCCTCTGTGTCGTATAATTACACGCATACGGGGGTGTTTTTTTGGATTGGAACGGAGAATACATTTATCAACAACCAGGCTGGCCGGAATTTATTTGGAACAGCAAAGTTATCGCCGACCAGATGCCGAAGCTTCGCTTCAAGCAGGGTTTTTTGTATGGGCAGATGACTGCCCTGGGTTTTTCGATGCAAAAAAACAGTACTTGGCGTGTTTTGGTTGATGAGGTGACTGGATCTAGCGCTATCGAAGGGATTGTGTTGGATACTGACAAGGTGCGCTCTTCCGTTGCCCGCCGTTTGGGTTTGGATTTTTCTGATCTTTTGTTGCCGGCGGATCATTATACTGAAGGGGCTGTCCAGGTTGTTCTCGATGCAACACAGAATTATACACAGCTTTTGACAGAGGAGCGGCTATTTGGTTGGCAGGCGGCCCTCTTTCCGGGCGGTTTGAGTGATTTACAAAGAATCGAAGTTGGCAAATGGCGCAGTGACACTCATGGACCGATGCAGGTGGTTTCTGGTTATGTCGGCAAGGAGCGGGTTCATTATCAGGCGCCGCCTGCATCCGATCTGCCTAGGGAGATGGAGCGCTTTTTGGCGTGGTTTAATGCTCCGGCTACTTGCGACGAAATGGTCAAGGCGGCAGTTGCCCATTTATGGTTCGTGATGATTCATCCCTTCGACGATGGTAATGGCCGGATTGCCCGGGCAATCTGCGATATGCTCCTGGCACGCTCGGAGGGCACTTCTCTTCGGTATTACAGCCTCTCGAAACAGATATTTCGGGATCGTCTATCATATTATAAAATTCTCGAAAGTAGCGGGCGGGGGAGTTTAGACATTACTCCTTATCTGCTCTGGTTCTTAAGTTGTCTGGACAAGGCTCTGGATGCTGCGGCGGCGGTTTTGTCGGAAGTGGAGCTTTCTTTTAATGAGCGGCAACGAAAAAATATTGGTAAGATGCTGGAGGATTTTAAAGGGGCGATGACCGTCAAAAAGTGGGGGTTGCTCGCTAAGTGCTCCCACGACACCGCTAAGAGGGATATCGATGACCTAGTGACAAAGAAAGTTCTGGAGATTGAAGATCCTAGCAAAGAGCGCAATGTCCACTACATTATCAATCAGCACCATTTTTTGGAGTAAGGAGGGGGGATACGGGGGGACGTGCGTTGCGTATCCTAAGAATGCTTGGTATCAGTGACTAGTGAAGTGTCACTTTGAATTTCTAAAGGAAAAAATTGTGCTTGGTTCGACAGACCATAAGATAC
>CAZWXO010000061.1:1269-12626 GCA_964637885.1 uncultured bacterium | reverse complement strand
GGTAAGAATTATTGGCATAATTCCTCGATTTTTTAAAGAAATTGGGGCAAAAAGTGTGTTTTTGCGTCGATAATTTTTACTTGTTAATTGTCAATTAAAATGAGACATCGGACTTTTTCAGTGGTCTCGAAATCGTCCCCGTGTTCACCCCTGCCTCCCGTAAACTCCTATTGCCCATCATAGTCATCCTGACTACCCAAGTCAACTAGAGCGTTTTCTCGCCCTCTGCAATTCTTGGCCTGAGACTGCCAGGTGGCTGCGGTATTTTGACACAACAAGGAATCCGAAACAACTGAAAAAGTCGGCGATTAACAATTAAGCTTTAACTGCTAACAATTTTAGTAAGAATTATTGGCATAATTTCTCGATTTTTTAAAGAAAATGGAGCAATAAGTTGTGTTTTTGCTTCAAAAATTAGTAATTATTAACGAAAAAAGTTATAAGGCTTTTTTCAGTGGTCTCGAGGCAATCCCTAGGTCCCACAGAAAACCTGCTTTGACATGGGATGGTAATGGTGATAGTATTCAAGCGTTAGGTGGTTGCTGATAGGAGTGAGTGCAGATGCTGCTCGAAGCTAATAAATTAATTTTACTGGTCGAAGACGATGCCATTATTGCACTAAGCGAAGCCAACATGCTCAAAAAACATGGCTACTCCGTCTCTATCGCTGCGACTGGCGAAGAAGCAGTGCAAAAGATACGGGAAGAATCCGGTTGGGCAATGGTCTTGATGGAAATTGAACTTGGACAAGGCATCGATGGACCTGAGGCAGCCCGGCAGATTCTAAGTGAATATAATCTACCCATCGTTTTTTTATCATCCCACATCGACACGCAATCTTTAATCAAGACGGAAAATATTGCCGGCTATGGCTTTATCCTCAAAGGCTCGGGCGAGGCCGTAACCATCGCCGCAATCAAAATGGCCTTCCGGCTCTTTGAAGCGCAAAAGCGAGAACTCGAACATCAACAAGCATTGGAAAAAAGCGAAGCCAATTACTGCGCTTTGTATAATTTGCTGCGCCTGATGTGCGACAACGTCCCCGACATGATTTGGGCCAAAGATCTGGAAAAAAACTTCCTTTTTGCTAACCGGGCTATTTGCCGCGACCTCTTGAATGCCAAAGACACTGAAGAGCCTCTCGGGAAGAACGATCTGTTCTTTGCCCTGCGCGAAAGAGATTCGCACCCGGATGACCCGGAATGGCATACCTTCGGCGACATTTGTCGTGACACCGACGAGATCACGATGCAGGCAGGTAAGGCTCAACAATTTGACGAATTTGGCAACATTAAAGGAAAGTTCACTTTCCTGGATGTGCATAAAGCCCCGTTAATCGACGACTTTGGCAAAATGATCGGAGTGGTCGGCTCAGCCCGGGACGTTACGATTGAAAAAGCGATCAGCGAAGAACTAAAAGACCGAAACAGTTTTCTCGATACGTTAATTGAAGCCATTCCTTTGCCTGTCTTTGCTAAAGATGCCGGCGGCATCTACACTGGCGTCAACCAAACCTTTGAGAAATTAGTCGGGAAAAAGCGGGAAGATTTAATCGGCCAAGATGTTTTTACTCTATCGCCGCATAATCTGGCGGAAGTTTACCGTCAAAAAGACCTGGAGCTGTTTAATTCCCCCGGCATACAAGTTTATGAATCAAAGGTTGCAAACTGTGATGGTGAAATGCGTGACGTTATTTTTTATAAAAGCACTTTCACCGACAGTCAAGGCAATGTCAAAGGCATCATTGGCATTATTAACGACATTACCGACTCCATGAAGGCCAACGAGAACATACGCGACTTGTTAGCTGAAAAAGAGCTGCTCCTGCAGGAAGTGCAGCATCGGATCAAGAATAATTTGGCGATGGCTATCGGGATTCTAGAAATACAAATGGACCGCAACATGGAGCCGGAAGCCCTTGCGATCCTTAGGGATACAGTCTGTCGCCTCCAGAGCGTCAGCACGCTATATAACAAACTCTACCGCCATCCCAATTCAGCTGCCATGCCTCTAGAGGCTTATCTGCGCGACTTATTAACTGGCATCAATAATGTTTTTTCTGAGGGTAATTCGATCGAAGTCGAGATTGCAGCCTGCGAAGTGGAACTAAATGCAAGAACCCTCACTGCAGTTGGGATTTGGATTAATGAACTGGTGACCAACGCCATGAAGCACGCTTTTACCCATCAAGAGGAAGGCAAAATAACCATCATCGCCAGCCAATCCGGTAACACGATTGTGCTCAGCGTCGGCGACAATGGGCAGGGGCTCCCCGATGATTTTGATTTCAGCAAAAGTGATGGGTTTGGCATGCAGCTGGTCGCGATTATGGCCCAACAATTAAAGGGCAAAATGGAGCTTTCTGTAGAAAAAGGCTCCCTTTTTACATTGACCTTTCCCTTTTAGGTTAATAAACTGCCTGATTCCACCTCCATGAGTAGCAAAGGTGCTCTTGCTGGCGCACCCCGACGGATATGAAATTAATTAATTTCGGCAGTTGCCAAAAAGGAATATTTTCATTATATTATCTATTAGTAAGCAGATCGTATTTCCACAGATCTTCAGCTCATCACCCATGAAGGTTACTCATTCAAATCCAAATAACAGGGGTGGTCACATGGAGCAAAGACGCTTCTCCGGCCTCAACACGAGGCCAGAAGACGAAAAAGAAACTTCACCGCAAGCACTCGCCCTGTCAGCTGAAACACCAAGAGAATTTTGCTTGGTTGAAAATCAGCAGGAGCGCCCCCCCAAAGGTCTGGCTTTAATTGTCGAGGACGAAATCATCAACCAAATGCGCATGGAGCGACTGCTCCGTAAATGCGGCATCAGCTGTTGCGTAGCTACCGACGGCCACGATGCGATTAATGCGTATCTTGACAATACCTACGATTTGATTTTTATGGATTGTCGCATGCCCGTCTTAGACGGATATACCGCCGTCCATCGCATCCGTGCCCTGGAACAATACGCTGAAAAGCCGACCCCGATTATCGCCACCACCGGTACCGGAAATGAATCTGATTGCAAAGAAGCAGGAATGGATTATTATTTAAGTAAACCTGTTTTATTGGATAATCTTCAGGAAATTATTGAAAAGGTCCTGGCCTGCTAAGAGAAGGCATTTAGTTTTGTTATCGGGCATTAAAAACGGGGCCATCTTGCGATGACCCCGTGACACGATAATCCCGAATTAGTCGATATACTCCATCATTTTTCCACAGCAAATCGGTATTGATTGCCCTTCTTTCAGCTTCACAACCTTATTACAGGTCTTGCAGTAGTATTGCCCATCCAACCTTATTTTTACTTCCGTATATTTTTCTTCTGCCGGATCCAATCCCTCAATGGCAAAGGATGCTCCATCTTTATTGATGCCAGGCAAGAATTCACCGATGGGGACCAATTTTTTATTAAAACCGTTACAATCTACCATGACACGCCAAAGGGCTTCGAGCTTGGCTGTTTCATCCGGAGTTTCCGGCAACATGACGACCCTGGTGTTCTCAAATTCAATCTTCAATAGAGCACTTCCTTTCCCTTTAAACATATTCCTTTTTCAACAATATTTCCCCTTATTATACTCATTTTTCGCCAAATTAATAGCAAAATGTGTTACTTTTTTGTAATATTCAACGACATTTCTTGAGCTTCCAATCCGCTGGGTCCATGCCTCCGATCAATATAAAGGAATCACCTTTTCGACAAGCACGTCCGAGTTGGCCTTGAGAACATATTCATTGGCTCCGACAGTGCTGGAGGGATTGCCCCAATCAAAAGTATAGCCGAGGCGGGTCCAGGGAAATTCGCTGGCGCCAAAGTAGCTGGTGGCAATATTGTTGACAAACCACCCGTAGTGTTCACTCTTTTCCTTGGCCGGCAGCCCCGAAGCAGCGGCGAGTCCGGTCAGGTCAGCCTCTTTGGTGGGACGAAACAGCTGCTGGGGATCAACCCAGAGTCCAACCAGGCTTTTCTTTTTACTACTAAGAGGCAACCCCAGATATTTTTCCAGACGGCCTTGCAGCGCTGCTCCCGTCAGGCCCGTTTTTTGCGCAAAGTCAAGCATCTGATACTCCGGCACCAGCCATATCTCGCCCCAGCTTGTCCGGACACTCTCTCCCAACGGGTAACTGGAGGCATATGGAGTCAGGCAATACATCAAAACCTTGCCGTCTTTCCACCGGAGTCTCTGATCTCTGCTATCGAGGGGTGACAGATCCTGATAAACTTCGCCTGTGCGCTTAAGCATTAAATAATCGATGGACTGGCGATACAAGACATCCTCTGAAACTGAAGGCTCCAGAGGCTTTGTTAGGTCGGCGTAGATTCCATTGCAGATATCCAGTTCGGCTTGTGCCGTCGTGACGGCCATTTCCAGGATATGCCCGGCCGCCTGGCGGTCGTCGCTGATAAAGTGCAAATGAAATCCTGGCGTCTGGACCCCGCCCAAGTTGTCCGGATACCAAAATCCGACCACTGTTCCAGCGACCTGCAGTCTTTCGTAAGTTTTTTGCTGCGCCACGACCTCGGCTAGACCTGGGTAAGGCGTTTTTTGTCCGGGGACACTGCGATATTTAATGTAGGGAAAAGTACCATGGACTTTGACGGCATGGATCATTTCCTGATCCCCAATCGCCGCCAGCAATTTTTGCTGAATTTCTCCATAGCTGCCGCAGGATGCCAACTCCACAGAAATATCCGGTGCAAAATCGGTAACCATGGCAAAAGGCGTCAAGGCGTCATGTTCAATCAGGTTGACCTTGCCCGACACATCACCCTGCCAGACCTCGCCTTCGTAGATAATCATTTCACCATCGATTCCGACAAAAGTACCGATGCCAAAATCTCCATTGCGCAGGACGGCTGTCAAGGGAACCTTGCCATGATAATCCCCCGCCTGCAGCTTTTCAAAGGTGGAAACGTGATAAACAAGGTCGGAATCATTCGAGACAAAATAGCTTGGAGTGGCGGCGAAGGCAGCAACCGCCATCGTCATAGTTAAGCATACTCCTAGCCCGACTCGAATAAAATGTGCAGTTAGTTTTCTCATGATTTTCAGCCCTTTCAATTATAGTTCCGCCCAATCACATTGTACTACGTTGCGGTGGCAAAGCAAAACCAGACACGGGGACGGTTCTTCTGTCGCACTTCGCTGCAAAAGTGCGACAGAAGAACCGTCCCCGTGTCTGGACACCGTGGCTGGCTTTAGTCGAAGATGGTGGCGGCCTGACGAATTTCGTCAAAAATTGCCTGAACTTCAGGCCCGGCACAAGACTCTGGCGTCTTAGCCTGGGCGAGACAGTAATCCTCCAAACGACTGGCCGGCCCAGCGATTTCCTGCAGGCGCATAGTTCCGGCGGCCCCTTTAAGCTTGTGGGCGAGGGCTGCTGCGGCGGCCATTTCTGACCCTGCCAGAGCCTCCTCGATTTCCCGCATCACCCCAGGGAGAAAGGCAGCGAAATCCGCAAAGATTTCGGCCGCTTCTGTCATTGGCAGGCCGATCGCACTAGCAAATGCCCGCTGCCGCTGAGCGATATCGATGGTGGCGGCGGTATCCGCCCCAGACTCATCTGCCTGCACCCCGGCTTTAGACTCCTCCCGCGCTGCTGAGGAGCCCGAATGCCTGGCGATAGCGGCGAAGAGCTCGTCGGGATTAAGAGGCTTGCTGAGGTAGTCGTCCATGCCGCTGGCCAGACACTTGTCCCGGTCTCCTTCCATGGCATGGGCAGTGAGAGCGATAATCGGTGTATGGCGCTGCCTGCCCTCACCTTCCCACTCCCGAATCCGCCTCGTACTGGCGTAGCCGTCCACCTCGGGCATCTGGCAGTCCATTAAGATGAGATCGTAATCTTTCGTCGTTGCTGCCTGATAAGCCTGCTCCCCGTCCGTGACGACGTCGCAATGCAGCTTTTGCGTCGCCAATAAACGGATGACAATCTTGGCATTGATATCATTATCTTCGGCCAGCAGGATCCGCAGCTCGGTGGCAAACTCCGCCTCCCGCACCGAATAGCGGGTGACCAGGGGAGCTTGCGCATCCGCCTTGGCAAAACCTAAAACGATGGCCAGACAACCCAGCACCTCATCCCGACGCGCCGGCTTGGTCAGGTAGCCGGCAAAGCCTTCGGCCCTTGCCTCCTGCGCACTGCCTCTCAGAGCCGCCGAGGTATAGAGAATCAACTTGACCGACTGAGCCGACGGGATATGACTAAGGGCCTTGGCCAGCTCCAGCCCGCTCATCCCTGGCATCTGCTGGTCGACAATGGCGGCGGCAAAGGCCTGCTCCGTGCCGGCCCGAGTGACGATTTCGGCAATGGCGCTGCCCCCGTCCCCCGCCTCGTAGGCATTAACCCCGGCTTCCTGGAGATAGCCGCGAACGACCCGCCGGTTGGTCGGATTGTCGTCGACCAGCAACACATTGGAACCAGCTAAAGCCGCCAAGGTCGGCGGCAGCTCCTGCGTAGCTTTAATCACCGGCATCGAGAGGCGCATGCTGAAGGTCGAGCCCTCTCCTATCTGGCTAGTGGCCTCAATTTCGCCACCCATCAAATTCACGAGCTCCTTAGAAATCGCCAGCCCCAGACCCGTCCCGCCAAACTTCCGCGTCGTTGAAGCGTCGGCCTGGGTAAAGGGGCGAAATAGTCCGGCCAACGCTTCAGCATCGATGCCGATACCAGTGTCCTTAACAGCCAGAAGAATTTCCGCCGTTTCCCCTTCCTCGGCAGGCTCGGGGCAATCCACCGTGACCGTCACTTCCCCGGCCAAAGTAAATTTGACAGCGTTACCCACTAGATTGCTGAGAATCTGCTTAAGGCGGGAGGGGTCACCCTGGATAATCTCCGGCACTTTGGCACTGATGACGGCCTGAAGAGCGAGGCCTTTGTCGGCGGCCCTGCTACGCAGCAGGACGACGATGTCGTCGGCAACAGCCCGAAGATTGAATTCCACCTGTTCCAATTCCAATTTGCCAGCCTCGATTTTGGAAAAATCGAGAATATCGTTGATTAAGCTCAAAAGCTGGCTAGCAGCACCCTTGGCATCGCGGACGTATTCGGCCTGCTCCGGGTCTAACCTAGATAGCTGCAGCAGCTCCAAAAAGCCGACAACCCCGTTGAGGGGCGTGCGAATCTCGTGGCTCATATTCGCCAAAAACTGCCCCTTAGCGACGGAAGCCGCCTCTGCCGCCCTCAACGCCGTCGCCAATTCCTCTTGGGTGCGGTTGCGCTTCTCCAGGCTGACCAGCATCAAGGCAAAAACAAAGAGGAGTTTTTGGGCATCGTCACTGTAAGTCTTCTTTTCCCGCACCGAATCAAAGCCGATGAAACCCAGACACTGGCCCCCGTCCATCATTGGCAAAGATATCAAGCTCTGGACCCCCTGTGGCTCTAATATCTGCCATAAAGAAGCCTCCGGATCCAGCTCGCCGACGTCCTCCACCAAGACAATCCGTCCGGCTCTGTGTGCTGTGGTCCATTCAGGAATATCTTCCAGCGGAACTTTTTGCAAGTTCTCTATCTGAGGTTCGACCCCTTCTCCGCACCACTCAAAAGTGTTCCGGGTTACTTGAGCATCCCAATCGTAAGAGAAAATGTAGGCACGATCTGCCCCGATAAAGCGCCCCAGCGCCCCTAAAGCGTGCTCGATGGAGCTGTGGGCCGCCTGCAAAGGCACATCGATGAAAGCGG
This sequence comes from uncultured bacterium, assembly GCA_964637885.1. Taxonomy (GTDB): domain Bacteria; phylum Bacillota; class CAZWXO01; order CAZWXO01; family CAZWXO01; genus CAZWXO01. Next base: position 4,941 of record CAZWXO010000061.1, on the reverse strand, counting down.
TGGCAATTTCGACGAGGAAGCCTTGGAGAAAGCTCATCTCCGCCAGCTGCTCCTCAGCCTTTTTACGGTCGGTGATGTCCCGGGCAAGTCCATTAAAGCCCACAACATTGCCGGCAACATCCCTTCTAGGATTGGCGCTAGAGCTATGCCAATACCACGTCCCGTTTTTGTGCCGCACCCGATATTCGATTCCTTCTTGCCGCTCGCCTGACTCAACTACTTTTTGCAGAAAGGAGACGCAAGCGGGCACATCGTCCGGGTGAACAAAATCGGTGAAAAATTGCCCTTCAACCTCGGCTACTTCGTACCCGAGCAACCGGGTCCATGACGGCGAAACAAACATTAAAACGCCCTCGGATGTCAGCAAATAAACGATATCGTTGATGTTTTCAATTAAGCTGCGGTACTTTACCTCACTCTTCTGTAGCTCATCCTCAGCCTTTTTCCGCTCTGTGATGTCGACCATCACCGAAAGAACATACCGAATCCCCTGAACTTCGATAATCTCGGCTGAAAACAAGCCATCCCTATATTCCCCGGCTTTGGTACGAATCTGTAGCTCCAGATTGCGAATAAAACCATCTTTTTTCAGCAGCTCATTGGTCTGCTGCATATAGACTGGTTCAGCAAATATCCCAAGTTCCGCAGGGCTTTTACCGAGGGACTCTTCCCGGTTATAACCGATAAATTGCAAAAAAGAGCGATTAATTTCTACATAGCGTCTTTCCGGCAAGCGAGAAAGAGCCATCGGCGTCGGATTGACGTCAAAGAGCTTATCGAATTTCTGCAAGGCTGCTTGTTCTTCGCTCAGATTCTTGATGACGCCAAAGATGCAGTCTTCCCCAAACCACTGCCCCAGGGAAATTCTGGTCTCCACTGGAACCAGCCTCCCGTCCTTGGCTTGGACAGGCAAAGGACAATAGCTCCGCTCTCCCCGCAGCATTTCGGCTAAGATCTCTTGTGCTTCGGCTTGCAGCTCCGGCGGATGGACTCCCAGCACGCCTAGCTGATCGAGCTCAGCCAGGCTGTAGCCCAGGGTGTCCAGCAACGCCTGATTGGCGTAGAGGACATGACCAGCCGGAGTGCCGACGACGACCATGTCCTGCATCGCATCAAAAAACAAACGAAAGTTTTCTTCCCGCGCCCGCAGGGCCGCTTCCGCGAGCTTCCTATCTGTGATGTCGATATTCGTCCCTGTCCAGCGAATCGGCCTTCCCGATAAGTCTTTTTCCAATTCTCCCTGGGTTAAAATCCAGTGCCAGCTTCCATCTTTGCCAAGCAAACGATGCTCAACCTCGTAGACTTTTGTCCTCCCCTCAAGGTGATCGTCGACAGCCTTTTCAATTAAAGTAGCATCATCTGGATGCCACAGTTTCCTCCACCCCGAGAAGTCGTTGGGGATTTCATCATCTTCGTACCCTAGCATCTTTTTCCACTGGGGAGAGAAGTAAACAGTATTATTGACAATGTCCCAATCCCATAACCCAGCGCCAGTTCCCGAAATCGCGCGATTAAACCGCTCCTCACTTGTTGCCAGCTTCTCTTCCGCCTTTTTCTTTTCCGTTATGTCCCACCACGTGCCGATTATTTCTGTCTCACCGTCTTTTATTCTCAGCACCTTCTGATTATCCAAAAGCCAACGGTAGTTTCCGGCCCTATCTTTGAAACGGTATTCACTGGTTGTCTGCGCCCCGGATAGCTTTTCCTGTAGTTTTTGCATATCATCCGGATGGACACAGCTTGCCCAGAGTTCCATGTTCTCAATAAATTCGTGGGGTTTGTAGCCCAGTACCTTTTCCACATTATCATTGATGTAAGTCAGACTGAGACTTCCATTTTTAGCGATGGTATAGGTGTAAATGACTGCCGGCGTGTTGGAGAGGATCGTATTTAGGCGCTGCTCGCTATTAGCAAGGGCCTCTTCGGCCTTTCTCCGATCGGTGATGTCGACAACGGACCCCACCATCCGCCGTTCTTTCCCATCCTCAGTTACAATCATTTTACCGACTTCCTGAACAAAACGCCTCTCTCCGTTGCCAGCGATAATCTCGTGATCAATCCGCAAGGCGCCCGTCTCATCGACCGCCTGGTTAAAAGCATCGAGCACTCGCTCCCGCTCTCCTCCAGGGTAGTGGGCGATGACATTGTTGAAGCTGACGGCAAAGCTGTCAGGACTCTCGCCGTAAATCTTGTATGTCTGATTCGACCAAGACAAAGCATCGGTCAGCAAATCATATTCCCAACTACCGACGTTGCCGACTTCCTGAGCCTCCTGCAGGCGGGCGTTGCTGGCGGCTACTGCATTCTTAGCGGCGACTCTTTCGGCTATAGCGTCAAAAGCGATACCAACCTGCTGGCTTGGCAAGGGAAATGCCTTGACAACAAAGCACGACTCCGCTACACGATCGTCGCTATAGTACAGCTCCTCAAAGGTCTCTTCCTGACCGCTGCGCACCACCTGGGCGTAGCGTTGGGGCACCCCCATCCCGCGCAAAAGCGGAAAATTTTCATCTAGAGTTTTACCGATGATATCGGCCACTTCGATTCCTGTCATTTGCTGGGTTGCTGGATTAGCGTAGGTCAACCGCAAAGTGCGGTCGTCATCCATATCCTCCAGCTGGTAAACATACAATCCAAGCTGCATATTCTCCACCACGTCGTTGGCTTGCTTAAGCGCTTTCTCCGCCTCCATCCGCTGCGTGACATCCCTGGCAGCGGCGTAAATCAGGTTGCCCATGGGGTGCGAGCGCCACTCGATATAGCGGAAGCTGCCGTCACGACAACGGTAGCGGTTGGTGAAGTTGAGAACATCATCTCCCTGGCCTAGTGTGCTCATAGCCTCCATGGTTGCGGAAATATCCTCAGGGTGAACGAACTCCAAAAATTTGCGGGAACTCAGCTCGTCAGGGGAGTAGCCCAGAATAGCTTCCCAAGCCTCGTTCGCTTTAATAAAATTGCCTTCCAGATCAGCGATGCATAAGAGATCCAGGTTGACAGAAAAAAAGCCCTCTACCTCCGCAGTCTGCTTCTTGCTCTCGGTAATGTCGATAAAAACAGTGGAGAAATAGAATTTTTCCGTGGAATAGACGTGAACCCGGTACCATCGCTCCAAAGGCTGAGAAAACTGTTCGAAGCTTTTCTCCCCGCCCCCGAGGGCCACCGCGCCATAAAAGGCAATCCAGTCAAACTCCTCGGCCTCGATACCAGGAATCGCCTCCCGCACTCTATGCCCTAAGATTTTCTCCCGGGAAAGGCCCGTCAACTTTTCGAAAGTCGTGTTGACCACTAGAAACTCATAATCCGACGGATTGCCCTCATCGTCGAGAATAATCCGGTGATGGGCAAATCCCATAATAGGGCTGTCCATCATCACCCGAAAAATCGCATCATCCATATCTTCCACCCGCCTTCACCCTTTTAACAAACAAATCCTGCTATCAAACGAATTACTGTCTTTTTAAAGCCCTAAACCTGCCGTAAATACGCGAGATCAATGCACAATTTTGGAAACAAACACAAATTTTTTGCCCCAACTTCGCTAAAATCAAAGAATTATGCAATAATTCTCACCACAATTATTAATTGTTAACCCTTAATTGTTAATTGAATCCCCGCTCTCTTCCTAATTGTGCTTCGTGCATTGCCAAAGTTGCGCATTGACGAAATCCCCGT
>CAZWXO010000061.1:354-1256 GCA_964637885.1 uncultured bacterium | reverse complement strand
AGATTGTCAAAAAAGGAACGGACCTCTTTCCAAAGGAGGGGCTCCAAGTGGCGGGCGTCCATGCCCCCCTCGACCTGGAGACGGCAGTATTCCTCCAATCGTCGTGCCGGATCGGCGATTTCCTGCAGCCGCAGAGTTCCTGCGGAGCCTTTTATTTTATGGGCCAGGCTGGCTACAGCAGCCATGTCAGCTGCCGCCAGAGCCTCCTCGATCTCCCGTAGCACCCCGGGAAGATAGATCGAAAAGTCGAGAAAAAGCTCGGCCGCTTCAGCCATGGAAAGGCCAGTAGCATCGGCAAATTCCCGTTGATAATCTGTGATATCACGGCAGCCCACACAGCCATCATCTGCGAATTCATCGGCGGCAGCGCTAGCTAATCCGTGGCGCGACGCAATTATAAGGCTTGGATTATTCGCCCCTTGCGACTCCTCCGTAGCAGCACCGGCTCTTCCCGGCGTCGCCCTTTGGCCCGCATCTGGCCCATCTACCCGCATCTCAGGCCTTGGCGCCCCGGCTGTCTGGTTCGTAAATCCGGCGATGATGTTGAAAAATTCATCAGGATGAAGCGGCTTGCTGAGATAGTCATCCATGCCGCTGGCCAGACATTTTTCCCGGTCTCCTTCCATCGCGTGGGCAGTGAGGGCAACGATCGGCGTGTGACGCCGGCTTCCCTCCCACTCCCGAATCCGCATCGTGCTGACATAGCCATCTACCTCGGGCATCTGGCAATCCATGAAAATGAGATCGTAATCTTTCGCCGTCGCTGCCTGATAGGCCTGCTCCCCATCGGTGACGACGTCGCAGTGCAGATTTTGCGTCGCCAACAGCCGGATAACAATCCGGGCATTGATTTCGTTGTCCTCGGCCAGCAAAATGCTTAACCCAGGGTGAAGCTCCATTTT
>CAZWXO010000061.1:0-289 GCA_964637885.1 uncultured bacterium | reverse complement strand
CCAGCTGACTGCTGGCCTCGATTTCCCCGCCCATCAAGGATACAAGTTCCCTAGAGATAGCCAGTCCCAGACCAGTTCCGCCAAACCTTCGCGTCGTCGAGGCATCGGCTTGGGTAAAAGGACGAAATAGTCCAGCCAAAGCCTCTGGACTAATGCCGATGCCCGTGTCTTTAACAGCCAGATGAATCAGAGCTGTTTCTCCATCATGGGCCGGCTCCGGGCAATCCAGGGCAATAGTAACTGTCCCGGAAGTTGTAAATTTAACAGCGTTCCCCACCAGGTTGCCCAG
>CAZWXO010000060.1:8935-13151 GCA_964637885.1 uncultured bacterium | reverse complement strand
AGCGGACCGATCAGAGGCTTTGCTGTTACCTTGAGCATTGGTGTCGTGATAAGTATGTTTACGGCGATTATTGTCACCAAGTTCATCCTTAAGTCGTTAATCATGTCGGGATATTTCCGCAATAAAGTTTTATACGGTTTCAAGGATAAGCCAGTTGTTGTAGCAGAGGGGGATGCAAAATGATTGATTTTATTGGAAAAAGGAAGATTTGGTTTTCCATTTCTGCGCTTATGATAATCATTTGCCTCGCGTCGTTGTTGATCCAAGGCATTAATCTGGGTATCGATTATACAGGAGGAACTCTCCTGGATTTAAAATTCGACAGAAAAGTCACAGTTCCAGAAGTTCGCAAAACGCTTACGGCAATGGAGCTTGGGGACAGCAAGATTCAAATGACCGGGGACAGCGGACAAGCTGTCTTGATTCGCACCAAGGTTTTAGATGAGGCTCAACGTGCCGAGCTCTTGTCAAGCGCTGAAGCAGATCTGGGCAAGTTTACGGTTATGCGGATTGAAAAGGTTAGCGCTGTAATCGGCAAAGAATTATTGATGCAAGCTGTATGGGCATTGTTAATCGCCTCGGTGCTGATGGCTATTTACATAACTTGGCGTTTTGAATATCGTTTTGCCCTGACAGGTATCATCGGAGTTTTGCACGATATCATTGTGGTGATCACCTTTACTAGTATTTTTCAGATTGAGGTAGATTCTACCTACGTCGCGATTATTCTCACGGTCATCGGCTATTCCATCAACGACACGATAGTCGTGTATGATCGCATTCGAGAAAATTTGAAATTTTTGCATCGCACTGACTCTCTCTTTGAGATGGTCAATCTCAGCATCAATCAAACGCTATGGCGCTGCATTAATACGACGGGTACGACCCTCGTGGCTCTATTTGCGATTTGGGTGTTTGGTGGAGTGACGATTAAAGGGTTTGTATTTGGACTGTTTGTCGGGATAGCGGCGGGAGCTTATTCATCGATCTTCCTCTGTGCGCCCCTTTGGACAGTTTGGAAAAAGCGTGACGGCGACAATGCTGCAGAAAAAAGACGCGGTGCTCTTCCTGTAGCCAAAGCTAAAAGGGCTTAATCCACCATTTTGTTGACGGTGAGGCAAATGCCCTGGAGGCATTTGCCTCATTTTTGCTGAATCTTGCTTTTTCCTTTAGCAGTGGCCTATTTCTAAAAAAGGTGGTGTGAAACGTATCGATAACCCTTTAAGAATATGGGAAATACAGCGCGCTGATAGTTGGGAGCAGAAATATGGCTTGGGAAAAGACCAGCCACTGACCCCGCTTTTGGCACGTCTATTAGCAAATCGCGGGGTTGACGGTGCGGGACAGCAAAATGATTATTTAAGGGCTCGGGAGCAAACACCTCATTCTCCTTTTCTAATGAGTGGAATGCATGAGGCAGTTGCTCTGATCAAGGATACAATTCAAAATGAGGGCAAGATTCTTGTCTATGGTGACTATGACGTTGACGGGATCACAGCAACAGCAATTATGTTGGAAACGCTGGATATTCTAGGTGGCAAGCATGCACACTTTTTACCAAGCCGTTTTATTGATGGCTACGGCTTTAGCGCCGAAAGAGCTCAAGAGATGGCTGAGAGAGGAATAGAATTAATCATAACTGTCGATTGTGGAATTAGAGATATTGAGGCAGTCAATGCTGCCCGGGCTGCTGGGGCCAAGGTGATAATCACCGATCACCATCATCCCGGAAGTGTTTTGCCGGAATGCGAGGCATTGATCGATCCACATCTCGACGAGGATCTGCCTTTTAAGGACTATGCTGGTGCCGGGGTAGCATTAAAACTTTCTCACGCGCTGTTGGGGGAAGAGTTGTCCGAGTTGATGGACTTAGCTGCATTGGGAACTATTTCCGATGTCGTGCCACTAATCGATGAAAATCGACGAATTGCTTTGGTTGGCTTGGAGCAAATGAAGAGTTGCCAGCGCGCGGGGATAGTTGCCCTCTGTGAGCTATCCAAGATTAACATCGGAAAAATAACCTCGGAGAATATCAGCTTCAATCTGGCTCCTCGCCTTAATTCAGCGGGTAGGATGGGGCATCCGCGATTGGCATTACAGTGCCTTCTTGCTGAGGATTATCCCAAGGCGCTCCGGGCAGCCCAGGGCCTGGTAAAGACGAATGAAAGACGCAAGAAGATTGAAGGGGTCATTCTAGAAGCAGCTGTTGAAAAAGTAATCAGTGGCAATATGCCGAAAAATGGCGTGATTGTCGTTGCCGGAGAGGGCTGGCATATCGGTGTCCTAGGAATAATCGCCGCAAGATTAACCGAGCGTTTTTCGGTGCCAGCCATCGTTTTAAAGATTCAAGGCGAGAAATGCATTGGCTCGGCACGCAGTGTTGGCGCGATCAATATTTATCAGCACATCTCGGCGTGTAGCCAATTTTTAATGCGGTTTGGGGGGCATGCGGCAGCGGCGGGGCTGACAATTGCCCATCAATTGTTGGAGGATTTTCATCATGCTTTAATTAGGCAGATGAAACAAGAGCCGAAGGATCATTATAGCGCCCCGCTGCGCGTTGACGGTGTCGTCTGCCCTGAATTTGTCACGGAGCAGATGATCAGTGAGCTACAGCTATTAGCTCCGACGGGAGAAGGTAACCCGGCGCCAGTATTTCTCGCTCCCCGAGTGGAAATAAGCGGCGTGCGTTTGTTTGCTAAATCCTGCCATACATCGTGTAGTGTCCCGTCCCCCCACGGAAACTTTGCAGCAAAATATTTCAACAATGTGGAATTGGCCAAGCAACAAGCTTCTGTGTATGATTTTATCTATACCCCGCAATTCAACGATTTTAATGGGGTTAGGCGGCTGGAGTTTAAACTGCTGGCTGCCCGGCCAATTCTTGCGGAGGAAACGTCTCCTCTTGTAAAGATAGCTGTACGATCCGAGGGGGCTTATCGCCTGGGAAGTACGATGAAGTTCAGCGATGTTGCTGATCTAGCGATTCAGGATGATCCTGGCGTCGCCAAAATTTCCAAAAATATTATTGATCAGTCGCAATATTCGGCTAGACTGGCGTGGTACGATAATAATTCTGCTCAGTCGATCATTTATATATCTGTCGATGCCAGGTCTAATCTTATTAGTCATGGTTATCCAAGGCGGTTTGGGATTCAAAGTTGTGGAGGCAGGCAAGATTTTTTATCTTTGATGCAGCGGATAATTTTTTCAGGTGGGATACCTGTTTTGCTTGCTAAAAATGATATAATTGCCAAGCAGCTTGCAAGTGAGATTCAAGTTCAGGCGAAGTCTGTAATTTCATTTTTCGGTACGGAAATGGAAGTGGCGGAAAAAACGGAATTTTTGGTGGCGATAGCTTACATGAAGTTGGCTCCAGTCATCACCAGCGTGGCAACTTTCGAAGGCATCCTAGCTCCAAGTTGTTTTGGAGAACATGACATCTGTTTATTTACAGCGTAATATTTTACTGGTTGCCAGGTGGAATAAAATGAGGAGGATCAAGTTATGGATGAATCTGTTCTGCAAGGATTAAAAGAAAAAATCAGAGTTATCCCAGATTTTCCGGAACCGGGGATACGGTTTAAGGACATTACTACTTTATTAAAAGACGGCAAGGCCTATAAGCAGGCTATTGATTTAATGGCTGAGCGTTGCCGAGGCTTAAACGTGGATCTGGTTGTTGGTCCGGAGGCGAGAGGCTTTATCATCGGAGCACCCTTGGCTTATGCCTTAGGAGTTGGATTTGTGCCGGTGCGCAAGGTTGGCAAACTGCCTTGCGATACTATTGAAGGTGCTTATGATCTGGAATATGGTAAGGATCGCGTCGAGATTCATGTCGATGCTATCGAAAAGGGTCAGCGAATTGTAGTTGTCGATGATTTGCTTGCAACTGGTGGTACTATTAACACTACCCTTGAGCTGATAAAAAAACTAGGTGGAGAGATTGCGTGTATTGCATTTCTGATTGAGCTGACATATCTACCTGGGCGCAAGCAATTGTCGGAGTACGATGTGCTTTCTTTGATACAATTCTAAGCCGCGGGTGATTTTGCCGAAGGGAGGTGGACGTTTTCGAAAAAATTGATGAGCTTTTGGCTATCCTGGCAGCTTATCGAGAGCCAACGGACAACAAACTTTTCATCGCTGCTTACCAATTTGCCGAAGGCGCCCACCACGGGCAGCACCGTGTGTCGGGTGAGGAGTACATCACACA
>CAZWXO010000060.1:4215-8925 GCA_964637885.1 uncultured bacterium | reverse complement strand
TTAGCGATCGCAGAGATTTTGATGAGTTTTGAGATGGATATTCCTACTCTTTGCGCTGCGATTTTGCACGATGTTGTGGAAGATACGACAGTTAGTCTTGAAGAGATTGGCAGACGCTTTGGTGATGAGGTCGCTTTTTTAGTCGAAGGCGTGACAAAGCTAAGCAAGCTGGAGTTTAAAAACAAGGAAGAGCAGCAAGCCGAAAACATGCGAAAACTCTTCCTGGCAATGGGAAAAGATGTTCGCGTCATTCTTATTAAGCTGGCTGACCGTCTGCATAACATGAGGACCCTAAAGAGTCTTCCCGAGCACAAACAAAAGGCGATCGCCATGGAAACTTTGGAAATTTTCGCACCGATTGCAAATCGTCTGGGTATTTATCGAATTAAGTGGGAGCTAGAAGACCTTGCGTTGCGCTATTTAGATCCAGAGATGTTCAAATTTCTGGTGGAAAAAGTGGCGAAAAAACGTGAGGAGCGGGAAAAAGATATCAATGACGCCAATGCCCTCATCGATGAAAAACTAAACGAAGTCCATTTGCGAGCCGAGATTGTTGGACGGCCAAAGCATTTTTACGGCATCTACGAAAAAATAACAAAAAAAGGCAAAGATTTTGCAGAAATTTATGATCTTATCGGCATTCGTATCCTAGTCGAGACGGTGAAGGATTGCTATGGAGTTTTAGGCATAGTCCATACTTTGTGGCGACCTCTACCGGGTCGCTTTAAAGATTATATCGCGATGCCAAAGCCTAATATGTATCAGTCTTTGCACACCACGGTCATCGGTCCCCAGGGTCAGCCCCTGGAGATTCAAATTCGGACCCGGGAGATGCACCGAATAGCGGAGCATGGTATTGCTGCCCACTGGAAGTACAAGGAGGGCAGCAAAGCTGATCGTGCAGTCGAGCAGAATATGCGTTGGTTGCGGCAAATGGCTGATATGGAGGATGCTTCACACGATTCTCAGGAATTTATTGAAGGGGTCAAACTGGATTTTTTTTCTGATGAAGTATTTGTTTTTACGCCACAAGGTGACGTTGTCGACTTGCCCCATGGATCCACTCCCCTGGATTTTGCTTATCGAATCCATACTGATATTGGGCATCGCTGTATCGGGGCCAAGGTTAATGGCCGCATCGTCTCTTTGGATCACGAAATGCAAAATGGCGACATTATCGAGATTCTGACGACAAAAAGTGGGAATGGCCCAAGTCGTGACTGGCTCAAAATTGTTAAAACGTCGCAGGCGAGAAATAAAATCCGCCAGTGGTTTAAAAGGTATAATCGCGAAGAAAATATCGCCAAAGGCAAGGAAATGCTGGAGCGGGAGCTTAAAAAGGCAGGCCTCGAGAGCCAGCTTGTTGAAAAGCATGCTATCTTGAATGAGATTGCGGTTCGAATGAAAATGGCTGGAAAGGACGATTTGCTGGCTGCCCTTGGGCATGGTGGCTTGTCGATTCACCCGGTATTAAATCGCTGGATCGAGGAATACAATAAATTACACCCTCAGGATATCATTCCCGAAGAAATAATAGTCCGCTCCAAAAAATTAGGAAAAAAACGAGCGAAAAATGGCGTTGTAGTCGAGGGCGAGGCCGACATGTTGATTCGCTTTGCCCTGTGCTGCTCGCCTTTGCCTGGTGACCCGATTCGTGGGTTTGTGACCCGGGGGCGCGGTGTTTCTGTTCATCGCGCCGACTGTCCCAACTTGAAGTCAGAGATAGACAAAGATCCTGATCGCTTGATCTATGTTGCTTGGGACAAAGATGACCTTGGCTCTTACAAAGTTGGAATTGATGTGGAAGCTATCGACCGAGCTGGTATCCTGGCAGATATTATCGGGGTTATCAGTGAAAGCAAGATAAATATCAGCACGATGAATGTTCGTCCTTTAAAGGATGGCATCTCTTTGTTGTCATTTATCATCGAGGTTGAGGACGTCGAGCAAGCGGAGCGTTTGTTGTCTAAGCTACGGCGCTTAAGGAGCGTTGAGTCGGCTCGTCGTCTATTAGGCCAGGCATAAAGGAGAAAAAATTGCGAGCAGTGGTTCAGCGTGTTGTAACCGCCTCTGTCAAGGTCGGCGGAGAGGTAGTCGGGCGGATTGACCAGGGCTTCCTCGTCTTTCTTGGCGTAGCCAAAGAAGACGAGGAAACTGATGTCGCCTATATCGGTGACAAAATTGCCGGGCTGCGGGTTTTTGAGGATAGTCAGGGGAAAATGAATCTTTCATTGATGGACATCGGGGGATCCGTTCTACTGGTTTCCCAGTTTACTTTACTAGGGGATGCCCGCCAAGGTCGCCGGCCAGGGTTTTCAGGTGCGGCAGAGCCTGCTAAGGCTGAGAATTATTATGATTTAGTTAAAGCAAGAATCCAGTCCCAGGGTATCGCAGTCGCGACAGGATTATTTCGGGCAGACATGCTGGTTTCACTAGAAAATGATGGTCCGGTGACAATCATGCTCGACAGTAAAAAAACATTTTAAGGAGAAAATTGTTATGAAAATTGATGCTATCGCCGTCGGCGGCTATCAGGCTAATTGCTATTTGGTGTACGAAGAGGCAAAGAAGGTGGCGGTTTTAATCGACCCAGGCAGCGAAGCTAATAAAATTATCGATTTTATCCAGAAAAGCGGAGTCAAGGTTGAGGCGATTATCAATACTCACGGTCATGTTGATCATATCGGGGCTAATGACGCTGTCAGTAAATTCACCGGTGTCGGAGTGTCGATTCACCAAGATGACGCGGCGATGCTGGGAGACCCTTCGTTGAACCTTTCCATGTTTACGGGTGAAAATACTAGCCAGTCTGGCGACGTTAGTGTCCTCAAAGACGGGGATCTGATTGCAGTTGATGGAGTTAGTTTAAAGGTTTTGCATACTCCTGGGCATACTGCCGGAGGTATTTGCCTCCTCGGCGATGGTTTTGTATTGACTGGCGACACGCTTTTTCAAGGATCTGTCGGACGATCAGACTTTCCCGGAGGGTCGCATAACCAGCTTATCAAAAGCATCAAAGATAAACTGATGACCTTGCCAGATAAGACAGTGGTCTATCCCGGCCATGGTCCCAGTTCAAGTATAGGCTACGAAAGCCATCACAATCCATTTCTTAGTTAGAGAAGGCATGCGTTTTCTTGTAAGTGACCGCAGTGGCGAAAAAACAGAGTATTTAGCCTTGTTCCTGCGGGGTTTGTTTATCGGAGCGCAGGTCAATCATTCTTCGGATAGTGCTTGGGATTATCTCCTGTCTGTTAGTTATAGCTGGAACGGCGACATGTTAAGCATCCAGACAACCGGAAGAACTTCGACGCAGTCTGTTGTGGCGGAAAATTCGTTTTCCCGCCAGGAATTGTTGCTGTATGCGTCTTCCACTGTTGACGGTAACCTAGCAAAGGCACTGAGATTATCCGTCATCCAATGTCTTAGAGGTCTAATGCAGCGGGAGTTTCCTTGGGGGATACTGACAGGTGTGCGCCCCACCAAGACAGTCGGGTTTCTTCAGTCCGTCGGTATCGAAGGGGCAACACGGAGTCATGTCTTTGAAAAAATGTTTGGCCTTAGTCCGGAAAAAAGCCAGTATTTGATTAAGATTGCCGATAAGGGACAATCCTTATCGCGAGCCAATGCAGGTCAAGGCTATCTCCTATATATTTCTATCCCTTTTTGTCCCTCTAGATGTAATTACTGTTCTTTTTTTACTGGGATTGCAGATTCGAAAATGATTCAAATATATTTAAGTTCTCTCCACACCGAGCTTGAAAAAATGTCGACAATCATGAAACGTTATTTTCGCAGGGTCGACGCGGTTTATATCGGAGGAGGCACGCCTGGGATTCTTAGCAATCGACAAATCATCGATCTCTTGCAGTGCGTGTCTCACAATTATTCTCTTGCTGCCGATTGCGAAATAACCTTTGAGGCAGGGCGTGCAGAGATAATCACACCTGAAATGGTGCGAGTGTGTTCAGAGAGCGGCGTCAGTCGCATTTGTGTCAACCCTCAGACGATGCAAGATACCACTACAGTGCAGATTGGCAGAAATTGTTCTAGTGCTCATGTACTCCAGGCGGTGGATCATGTCCGCGACAACTCCAATCTTTTGCTGAACATGGACCTAATTATTGGTTTGCCAAATGAAAATTCCACCCAGATGTTGGACAGCCTGCAGCGCGTCATGGCCATAGCGCCGGATAATATAACTTTACATGCACTGGCCTTGAAGCGGGCGACAGTTTTGCGGCATAGCAATATCCCCCACGCTCACGATGAAGCGCGGCTGACTTTTGCCGAGGCGGGTAAATTGTTGCCTGTTTCTGGATTTCAGCCATATTACCTTTATCGGCAAAAATTCACTGCCGGTGATTTAGAGAATGTAGGCTATGCTATTCCTGGCAAGGAGTGTTATTACAACATCAGCATGATAGAAGATTGGCAAACAGTTCTGGCCGTTGGGGCTGGGGCAAATTCTAAATTTGTATGTCACTCCAGCAAGTTTCCCAGGGACGAGAATCCTAAGGACCCAGGGCAGTACCAGCAACGTCTCGACGAATTGCTTGCACGCAAGGAAGCTCTTTTGGAAAAAAGTTTTAGCAGTAGCTAATGGATATGATGAGGAGGAAAAACATGCTTATAGCCCAGAGGGTAAAAGGAACACGGGATCTTTTGCCTGACGAATCCTACAAATGGCATCAAATCGAGGCCTTGATT
>CAZWXO010000060.1:0-4205 GCA_964637885.1 uncultured bacterium | reverse complement strand
ACTCAGCTTTTTCTTCGAGGGGTTGGTGATACCACCGATGTAGTAGAAAAACAGATGTATACCTTTGAAGATCGCGGGAGGCGTAGTTTGTCCTTGCGCCCGGAAAGCACCACATCTGCTGTCCGTATGTACTTGGAAGAAAAGATGTATGCCGGACCGCAGCCGGTCAAAATATACTATCTCGGACCGATGTTCCGCGCTGAAAATCCACAGGCTGGGCGCCTGCGTCAATTTACACAATTTGGGGTCGAGGCGTTTGGCAGCAGTGAGCCCTCTATCGATGTCGAGATCATTGCCTTGGCCATGGATTTCCTAAACACCTTCGAGCTGCCTGATCTGCGGCTACAAATCAACAGTCTGGGTTGCCAGGAGTGTCGTCACGCCTATCGGGATAGTTTGGTTGCTTACTTTCAGAAGGACGAAAAAGAATTGTGCGCCGATTGCCGCTCTCGCCTTGAGCGGAATCCATTACGAGTTTTGGATTGTAAAATCGAGTCCTGCCAAAAAATCGCGCAGAGTGCGCCAAAAATGATGGATAGCCTTTGCCCTGCCTGTGATGAACATTTTGGTCAAGTTCGTCGCGGACTTGATGACCTAGGAATTATTTATCAGATAAATGGATCCTTGGTGCGAGGCCTCGATTATTATACTCAGACAGTTTTTGAGATTATCGGCAATACCTCAGGAGCCCAATCGACTATTTGCGGTGGTGGTCGCTACGATGGCTTGATTCAGCTTTGCGGTGGTGACCCAGCACCAGGGATAGGCTTTGCTTTGGGCATCGAGCGCTTGCTTCTCGCTTTAGAGAATTCCGGCTACCATTTTAGCGACCCTGACAAAACGGAAGTTTTTATTGTGACGATGGGGGACGCCGCCAAGCGTAAGAGCATGCCCTTGGTGCAGATGTTGCGGAGCAATGGTATCATCGCCGACTTGGACCATTTACAGCGCGGTGTTAAGGCGCAAATCAAGGCTGCGGTAAAAAAAGAAGCCTCGTTTGCCGTTATTTTAGGTGAAGATGAAATTCTTAAGGGAACTGTGGTGGTCAAGGACTTGGCTAATTCAACCCAAGAAGAAGTTGCCGCTGACAGCTTAATTCAGCTATTGAAATCCAAACTACGGGGGGAAAAGTAATAATGAAGCGAACAGATTATTGCGGAAGGTTACAATCGGTCGACATCAAGAAGAACATTACGGTTTGCGGATGGGTGAATCGCCGCCGAGATCATGGTGGCCTGATTTTTATTGATTTGAGGGACCGCACCGGAATTTTGCAGGTGGTATTTGACCCGGCTTCAGGAGGCGAGATGTTTGTTGCTGCGGAATCTTTACGCAGTGAGTTTGTCATTGAGGTTTCCGGCGAAGTAGTGGCAAGGCTTGATGGAAATGTTAATCCCAATTTAGCAACGGGAGAAATTGAAATAATCGCGAAGGAGCTCAAAGTACTTAACCGCTCCAAAACACCACCATTTCCCATTGCTGACAAAGCCGACGTAGACGAAAACGTGCGCCTGCGATACCGCTATCTTGATTTACGTCGAGAGGAAATGCAGCATGCTTTGCAAACCCGCTATCGAGTAACAAAGCTTGTTCGTGATTTTTTGGATGAACAAGGTTTCTGGGAAATCGAAACGCCAATGCTTACCAAAAGTTCTCCTGAAGGGGCTAGGGATTACCTCGTCCCTTCGCGTGTTAACCCTGGGAAGTTTTACGCATTGCCACAGTCTCCACAAATTTTCAAGCAATTACTGATGGTGGCAGGAACAGACCGGTATTTTCAGATTGCTCGTTGTTTTCGAGATGAGGATCTTCGGGCTGATCGACAGCCCGAGTTTACGCAGATTGACCTTGAGATGTCCTTTATCGAGCAAGAGGATATTTTAGCGATGATGGAAGCGATGATTAGCCAAATTTTTTCTGAGATAAGCGGAAAACCGGTTGAGATACCTTTTCGGCGCATTCCTTACGCCGAGGCTATTGCACGTTATGGATCGGATAAACCGGATTTACGGTTTGCAATGGAGATCGAGGATATTTCCGGGCACGTGGCAAATTCGGGCTTCAAGGTCTTCGCGGATGTCATCGCTAAGCAAGGAAGTGTCCAGGGAATTAATGCTAAAAATTGCGGGTCGTTTTCCCGTAAGGAAATTGACGAGTTGACAGAGTTCCTAGGTGGGCTCGGGGCTAAAGGGTTAGCATTCTTTTACATTACAGACGAGGGGATTAGATCGCCAATAGCAAAATTTTTTACTCCGGTAGAAATTGATGCCATTGTGCTGCAACTTGATGGGAAGCCGGGAGATTTACTCTTTTTTGTCGCTGACAAAATATTTGCCGCTCAGAACCTGCTGGGTCACCTGCGGATCGAAGTTGCGAAGCGCGCGGGAATAATCGATGCTAGCCGCTTTGAGTTTGCCTGGATTACCGAATTTCCGCTGTTTGATTACGACGAAGAAGAAAAACGGCCGGTGGCGATGCACCATCCCTTCACCGCTCCAGTAGCTGAAGATATTCAACTGTTTGAAAATGACCCATTGGCCATGAGGGCTCAGGCCTACGATTTAGTGCTCAATGGCACGGAACTTGGTGGCGGAAGTATCCGTATCCATCAACGTGATATACAGGAGAAAATGTTTGCCGCGCTTCGTATTGCAGATGAGGATGCCAAAGCAAAATTCGGCTACCTGATGGACGCCTTCGAGTATGGCACTCCTCCTCATGGGGGCTTGGCTTTTGGACTTGATAGAATCGTCATGCTTTTAGCAGATTGTGCATCGATTCGGGACGTAATTGCTTTCCCAAAGACTCAAAGTGCTTCGGATCTCATGTGCCAGGCACCTTCTGATGTGACAGTTAAACAGCTCAAAGAATTGCATATCAAGCCAACTTTGTCTGAGAAAAATCCAAGCTAAATTGAGTCATTTGTGCTAAAATGGTGGCAAGACCCTGCCATGTACGAGATGTCATTTTAGTTTAAAACCAACACTTATGCTTAGAGAGCCCGGGCTTCGTCAGTGGCAAGCATGCCGTTTTTCGGATCTTAAAGCTGGCGAGAGGGCACTCACCTGCCGGGGGCAGGTTTTAAGCAGGTGGCGGAGACGGCATGGCGGGGCGCTTTTACTTAAAAACGTTAATGTTTGCTGTCGTTAACTTTGCCGGATAGCACCTCGATAGCAGTCTAGGTGCTGGACTGCTCGAGTTGTAATAAAAGTACAGGGGGCTTAAAAAATGAGTGATCTAGTTAAAGAAGTAACTGAAGAGAGTTACCAGACAGATGTAGAAAAAGCCGAGGGATTGTTTTTGCTGGATTTTTGGGCTCCTTGGTGTGGTCCATGCAAAATGATTGCGCCGGTGCTCGACGAGTTGGCTTCTGAATACACTGGCAAAATTACGATTGGCAAATTAAATGTGGACAAAAGCCCAAGCATTGCCGGAAAACACGGAGTTCAAAGCATTCCGACAGTTTTATTTGTCAAGAATGGGGAAGTCGTCGATTCATTTGTCGGGTTTATGGCGAAGGATGCCATTAAAGAAAAAATTAACGCGTTGATTTAACGGGGGCGCAAATGAATAAACAGATACAACCTTTGGCCGCAAGAATGCGGCCTTTTTCACTGGATGATTTTTTTGGGCAGGCGGAGTTGCTTGGGGAAGGCAAACTCTTGCGTCGTCTGATTGAAGCAGACAAGCTATCATCGGTTATTTTTTTTGGGCCTCCCGGGACGGGCAAGACAACCTTGGCCGAAATAATCGCGCGGACAACCGGGAAGCAGTTTTTTCGCCTTAATGCTGTCAATGCGGGCACAAAAGAGATTCGCGACGTCGCCGAAAAGGCGGCTAACAGAATTCTAACTCCCCAAGGAAAGGTAATTCTATTCTTGGATGAGGTGCACCGACTTAATCGCACTCAGCAAGACGTGTTGCTACCTTTTGTCGAGCAGGGGTTGATCATTTTGATTGGTGCGACGACAGAGAATCCCTATTTTTCCATTAGCGTAGCCCTGCAATCCCGGTCAACGATGTTTCGTTTTGCGGCGCTTAGCAAAAGTGATATTGTCGCAGTTATCAACTCCGTTTGCATTAAGACGCTTCATGAGGGTATTTTGCCGCAATTTGAGATTATGCCAGCGGCGGTGGAATTGCTGGCAGAGCTCTCGGAGGGAGATGCGCGGGCGGCCCTAAACGCCTTGGAACTAGCATTGCTA
>CAZWXO010000059.1:13448-13783 GCA_964637885.1 uncultured bacterium | reverse complement strand
GTACGGGATGGCAGCCTGACGACGATTGCCGGCCAGGAGAAATCCTTTACCACCATCAGCGGTTTTGTTAATAATAATTCCCCAAAAAAATATGTTGTAAGTATCAGCGGCAATCAACATAAAATTTCCCTGATCCAGAATGGTACTGAAATATCAATTTTTTCTTTTACGGATGATACCTTTCTCACATCCGGTACAGCGGGCTTGTCTGGACAAATTAACGGTAAAGGCAATAACGATATCGAGTTTTACGATATTCTCGTTCGTGAAAACTAGCGGAAGGTTTTTTTGTCAAACTATTCAATGTGACGGTTAAATAGGTTACAATACAGGGA
>CAZWXO010000059.1:0-13438 GCA_964637885.1 uncultured bacterium | reverse complement strand
ATTTAAGGTGATGAGTGTGGTTAATTGGTCTCCGGTGGGGACAGCTCTGGCCAGCCGACCGATAGCCGAGATTGCCGGCTTTAATGCTAATCTAGTGGTGGACATGCGCGTTTCTGTGATGGAGGGGAATCATGTACTGGAGGTTAAAAATGCCGGTAGCGATTCCTACCTTGAGATTCTTAATTATCGTCCGGCGCTCGTAACTGAGGGTAATTATGCCGGCATTTATGGTAAGAAATTCCAAAATGGAAATCCTTTTATTCAAATTTTGAACGCTGAATGATGGCGAGGCAGATAATTTTCTCCCTGAGTATTCAATCTGCCGGATAAATAGGTTACAATACAGGGATAAGAGGAATCATGAATACGGAGGTCAAAGTTTGCAATCATATCTTTTCCTCGATTTTCGTGATGATTATGTCAGGATGGTTCAGGGGCGCCCTATGGACCACTCCCTTAGTATTCGTATTGAGAGCTTTGGCACGATGGAGTTGCCAGGCTTTTTTCAGGTTATGGCACGTCGCGGGGGTCTGTTTCAGTATGCCGACGAGTTTAAAGCCTTTTTACGGGATAACAAAATTCGGGCGAAGAATGTCGTCGCTTCTTTTGGACAGTCGTCGGTTTTGGCCCGCAGCGCCCGGGTGCCGGCGATGCGACCCGCTGATTTGGCTTCGATGATTCGTCTGGAGTGGACGGAGTATCTCCCTGTCAGTCCGGATGAATACGCCTTTGATTGGCGGGTACAAAGCCAAGTGGCAGAAGAGGGACGGGAATACTATAATTTGCTGGTGGCCGGGGTGCGGCACGATCACGTCGACCAGGTCCTTAATCTCCTGGCGGAGGTGCGACTGCGCCCCGTTGTCTTCGATGTTTATCCCAATGCAGTCTATGAGCTGATGCGGCCGATGTGGCGCCGGAACGTGATGGTGGTTGAGATCGGTCCCACCGGATCGCGGCTGACAATCTATAAACAGAACGAACTTTTCGTCTATGCGGAATTGCCGGTTAAGTATGACATGTCCATCGGCATCGATATGGAAACGCTGAAGCGGGAAGTCGGCGGCTATCTGGATTATTTTTCCTCCCGCAATGCCGGGCGTCCGGTGGATCGTCTGGTGATTTTGGGAGAGGCTTCCTCCCGTCCCGAAATCAAGGATGATTTGGGCTACGCTTTCGGCATCCCCACCACATTAGGGCTTAATGGGGAGTTTAACATCAGTTTCAATGATGGCGGTCGCAATTTTGCCTCCCTTTCCGGGATCTATGGCGGAAATCTGGGGATGATGGTGCGGATGAGCCGTCACTTGCCACGTCTAGAGGACACCTCCTTGCCACGGATGGAGGGATCTGGCCGTGAGTAAGCTGCACAGTGTTTTCGACAAAAGAATCAATTTTGTCCCGGAAATTATCCTAAACACTCGGGCCAGGCGCTTCAAGGTCATTGCTTCAACCCTGGGCGTTGCTACGATGTTGGTGGCTTTGCTTTGGCCGGTGATATATTTAACCGGCTACAACGATGATGCGGTAGAAAAAATCATTGTTCTTCAGGAGATGTATAATAATTACAAAGTCAAGGCTGATGATGTCAGATTGCTGGAGCGGGAGACGGAAGAAGTTTTAGGAAAAAAAATGCTACTGGATCAGGTGGCCAAGAACGCGCGGATTTGGGGTCCGGTTTTGCAGGTTGTGGCCGACAGTGTGCCGGGTGAGATGTGGTTTTATAGCTTCACCTTGACTCCCTACTCCGATTCTGCAATTATCTCTGCGACATCGGAGCAGCCGGCTGAGGGCGTGACTACCCCGGCCGCGACAAATACACCGACAGGTGCCGACGGCCAGCCTCTGGCGACCGATCCATCCGCCGAGAAGCTTCCGGAAGGAACAACTAGTATTATTACTATCCGTGGCGGGGCGATGGCAGTCGACACTGTGGGTAAGTTCATGTACAAAATCAACACCCTGTACAATTTTGGTCGGGTGGATTTAAAGAGCATCACCCGCTCAGCGGAAACTAACACGATTGATTTTGAGCTACAGGTTGTCTTAGAGGAGGAAGTAGGCCGTGGTGCGTAAGCTGACAAAGCGTGAACGGGTTTTAGGAGTTGCCGTCGCGGCTGTCGCTTTAGCTGTCGTGTATATTTTTTATGTCATCGCTCCGCTATGGGAAGAAATGCGGGTTAACAGGGAGCAGATTGCTGCCATGACGGAGAAGGTCCGTACTGAGATGGATGTCGCTTTTCTCCTGGAACAATCCCGGGCCGAAGGCGAGAAAGCCCGGGCGGCTTTTGAGACCTCCGCTAAGCGTTTCAATGTCAAGATGAACGATGGTTTGTTTATCGTCAAGCTGGGGCGGGAAATGGAAAAAGAGCAGGTGTACCTGGATGCCTATTCCCCAGGACAGATTGTCCCCGGTGAGATTTATTTAACGATGCCGGTGCGGATGTTGGTTTCCGGGGATTACAGTAAAGTGATGAAGATCATTCGTTTTTTAGAGGCGCAGACGGCGATGACGGAGCTGCGGACGATTACGATCCGGGCTTTGCCCCAGGTCGTGGATGAGGCCGGCAAAGTCACTGCCAAGGGGCAGGTGGCGGTGGATCTATTGTATATCGTATATTCGGTGCAGGATCCTAAGGGCCTGATTGTCCTGGAGGATATGAAAAAATGGACTTATGGGCGGCAAAACCCATTTTACCAACGGTGCCTAGCGCGGGTGCGGCAGATCAGGAGAAAAGCGGCGACGGAGCAGATCTCGATTCCGGCACCGGGATATCTCCGGTGATGGAAATTCCGGAACCGTTTTTACCGCCGCTCTAGGAAATTCACAGTTTGCAACGCACAATAATGGTTGGAATCTTCTAACGAAGATTCCTTCTTTTATGTAGTGCAATAATCCTCGTCAGAGGATTATTGCACTACTAGTTTGTCTATTACAAGGGATGCACGGATTAGTTGGTCAGGCTGTGAATCGGGGCGGGAATCTGGCCGGTGCGCCGGACAAAGCGCGACGAGTCGAGTTTTTTAATCTCCATGACCGGCGCTGTTCCAAGTAGTCCCCCAAATTCCACCCGGTCGCCAGCCTTTTTCCCGATGACGGGAATGATACGGACCGCGGTGGTTTTTTTATTAATCATGCCGATGGCCATTTCATCGGCGATGATAGCAGCTAAGGTTTCCGCCGGAGTATCGCCGGGGACGGCGACCATGTCGATTCCAACCGAGCAGACACAAGTCATCGCCTCGAGCTTCTCCAGGCAGAGCGCACCCGCCTCGACCGCAGCGATCATCCCGGCATCTTCGCTGACGGGGATAAAGGCACCACTGAGACCGCCGACATAGGAGGAAGCCATCGCGCCACCCTTTTTAACGGCGTCGTTGAGCATCGCAAGGGCGGCCGTGGTGCCAGGGGCACCTACCCGCTCCAGGCCCATCTCTTCTAGGATCTCGGCGATGCTGTCCCCGATAGCCGGGGTCGGCGCCAGAGAGAGGTCGATGATGCCAAAGCGGACACCGAGGCGCTCAGAGGCCGTGCGGCCAACCAGTTCGCCCATCCGGGTGATTTTAAAAGCTGTTTTCTTGATTGTGTCGGCCAAAAGACCAAAATCGGCATCGGGGACTTTGCGCAGGGCTGCCAGGACAACTCCCGGACCGCTGACGCCGACGTTAATGACGCATTCGGGCTCGCCGACGCCATGAAAGGCCCCGGCCATAAAGGGGTTGGCTTCAGGGACGGTAGCAAAAACGACGAGCCGTGCACAGCCGATCGAGTCTGTATCGGCAGTGCGCTCAGCGGTCTGCCGGATGATGTGGCCCATGCGCAAGACAGCATCCATGTTGATCCCGGCTTTGCTGGTGGCGAGGTTGACCGAGGCACAGACGCGCTCGGTTAGAGCCATTGCTTCGGGGATCGAGTCCATCAGGGCAAGGTCGCCTGGGGTCGCACCTTTATGGACCAAGGCCGAATATCCTCCGATGAAATTTACCCCGATCTCTTTGGCGGCTTTATCGAGGGCCAAGGCCAGCTGGAGCTGACCCCCTGGGGGCAATCCTTCGGCGATAATGGCGGCAGGAGTTACTGAAACGCGTTTGTTGACGATGGGAACACCCATTTCTTTTTCGATGGTTTCGCAGGTCGGGACAAGCTTGCCGCCAAGCCGCACAATTTTGTCGTAGACTTTTTGGCAGACTCTGGCGGTGTCGTCGCCGGAGCAGTCGAGGAGGGAGATTCCCATTGTAACAGTGCGGACATCCAGGTTTTCCAACTGGATCATGCGAATTGTTTCGATGACCTCATAAGGTGAAATATTCATGGCTCACTCCTTCTCAGATTCGGTGCATGTAGCGAAAAATGTCTTCGCGCTGGGCATGAATTTCGAGGCCGATTTCAGCTCCGATGGCGACTAGCTCTTCTTTGAGCTGGTCAAAGGCGACGTTTGCTTTGGCGTAATCGATCACCATGCTCATCGTGAAGATATCCTCCATAATCGTCTGGGTAATGTCAAGAATGTTCGCGTTGCGTTCCGCTAGTTTGCCAGTGATTTTGGCGATGATTCCAATATGGTCAATTCCGACAACGGTAACGATGGCCCGCTTAGAATCTTTTTCCGGCATTTTTAAAACCCCTCTCAAAATATTTACTGTGTTGTTCTTATGGTAGGCAAATGCTATCATATAAGGGATAGTAACTGCAAGGAGGAGAAGGCTAGTGGATAGTATCGGTTATGAGGGCATCGTCTTTCGTCCTCCCAGCGAGGCTGACAGCCTTATTTTGCAGGTGACAATAGGTTGCTCGCACAATGCCTGTAGCTTCTGCGATATGTATCGGGATAAAAAATTTCGCATCCGCTCTTGGGAAGAGTTTGTCGCTCACGGAGAGGCCTTGGCGCGCAGCTGTCCTCGTCCCGAGAGAGTTTTTTTAGCGGATGGCAATTGTCTGGCCCTGGACACGCCTCAAATGATCCAGACCTTGGCTTGGGTCCGGAAAAAATTTCCCGGATTGCGCCGGATAACTTCCTACGCCGGTCCCAAGGATATTTTAAGTAAGAGCTTGACAGAACTGCGAGAGATACGTGAGGCAGGACTTGCCATGCTTTACATGGGCATCGAGAGCGGCAGCGATGCGATATTAAAGAAAATATGCAAAGGTGTTACCGGGGCTGAAATGATTGAAGCGGGTCAGCTGGCGCGACAGGCAGGCTTCAAGCTGTCGGTGACAGTCATCTCCGGAATGGGCGGGACCAGCGACTGGCAGGAGCATGCCCAGGAAAGCGCCCGTGTGGTCAGTGCCATCGACCCGGATTATTTAGGCTTGCTGACTTTGATGCTTCGTCCGGGAACCCTGCTGTACCGTCAAGTCGAGGCCAAGGAATTTGAGGTGCCGGGGCCGTTGCTGGTGGCAAAAGAAACGATGCTGCTGCTGCAAGAGCTCCACGTCACCGACTGCGTTTTCCGTAGTAATCACGCCTCCAATTATATCCCCCTGGCTGGCAATTTGCCCGGGGATCAGGCCCGGTTGGTGAAGAGCTTAAAGCAGGTCGTGGATAAGGAAGGGACCTCCAGCTTCAAGCCGGAGGCACTTCGCCGTCTTTAGGGATAAAAGGCCTGTGTAAAAAGAAACACAATTAGCTATATAAATTTTTTACTTTTTGACAGTTTTGTTGTATCATAGCACTAGATATCATGGAATAGTTGTAAAGAGGGGGCGTTCCATTTTATGGCGAGGACGGTTTCAGAACAGTTTGGCACATTGTGGAACTTCGGCGACGCGGAACTGGCGACTCGGGGTGCTTCCATGACCGGGGCGAGCGTGACAGCGACAGTGGAGCTGCTGGACATTAGCGATTACAACGATTGTTTCGATGCTTTATCGATGTTGCGATCCTCGGCGCCGGTCATTGTCCGTATCGAGGAGGTGCCGAGCGAGGTTAAGTCTGAGTTGATGGATTTTATGTGCGGCGCTGCTTTTGCTCTAGATGTTTCTGTGGAAAGGGTTCGGCCAGGAAGTTTTCTGTTTGCTCCCCACGGGGTGCGTGTCTCCGACGACGATATCTGGCATGTTATGTACCGTTAATTAATAGTTTAATCAATTTATTCATTGAATCTTAAAGGCGATGACAAGGACAGTACCCATTGGCAGAACACTTATAGAGAGCCGGTTGTGGTGGAATCCGGCAGTGTGGCGGTGGCGAAAATCCCCTTGGAGCTTCCGGTGCGAAAGGACAAGTAGTGCCGGACGGAGAGCGGCCGCAAGGCTGATGCCCGTTAATGCATCAGGGTATCGGGATGCCTGTACCCGGCAGAGATGGCTCGAAAGAGCAAGATGGGTGGTAGCGCGAAGCGAAGCTTCGTCCCATTGTGGGGACGGGCTTTTTTTATTTTGAGGAGGTTTTATTATGGCTGTAAAACTTTTTGACACAACGCTGCGAGACGGGACACAAGGTCTAGGGGTGGCTTTTTCCGTGGTGGACAAGGTGCGGATCGCCAAGGAGCTGGATCGTTTGGAAATCGACTACATCGAAGGTGGCTGGCCGGGGTCTAATCCCAAGGACGAAGCATTTTTTGCGACGATGCGCGACACTGCGTTGGACCACGCGAAATTAGTGGCCTTCGGCAGCACGAGGCGGGCCGGAGTCCGCCCCGAGGAGGATGGAAACCTCAAAGCGATTGCCGCAGCAGGGGTCAAAGCCGCCGCAATTTTCGGAAAAAGCTGGGATTTTCATGTCATCGAGGCCTTGGGCACGACTTTGGAGGAAAACTTAAAGATGATCGAAGATTCATGTCGGTTTCTCGTGGCCCAGGGAATCGAGGTGATTTATGACGCCGAACATTATTTTGATGCCTACAAGCAAAACCCCGACTACGCTTTGGCTACGCTTCAGGCTGCTGCAACGGGTGGGGCGAGTTGGCTGGTTCTTTGCGATACCAATGGCGGCACGATGCCTTGGGAAATTGCCGAAATTCTAAAAAAAGTTATGGAGGTCTCGTCTGTTCCCGTTGGGATTCATGCCCACAACGATTGTGAAGTTGGGGTGGCTAATAGCCTTGAAGGCATCAGGGCAGGAGCGACAATGGTTCACGGGACTATCAATGGCCTAGGTGAGCGGTGCGGCAACGCAAATCTCTGCTCAATTATTGCGGCCCTGGAATTAAAGATGAAACACGAGGAGCAGCACCGTCGGAGTCTGGCTGAGCTGACGCGGATCTCACGTCTTATCAGTGAGCTGGCAAATTTAGTGCCAAATGATCGGCAGCCCTATGTGGGACGGGCTGCTTTTGCCCATAAGGGGGGAGTCCACGTCAGCGCACTGCTGAAAAATCCTGCCACTTATGAGCACATCGACCCTAAGGTTGTCGGGAACATTCGTAATGTTTTGATGTCTGAGTTGGCGGGCACAGCTAACATCATCGACAAGGCTGGACATCTGGGTTTTGATCTGGGTAAGGAATCGCCGCAGGTGCGTAAGATACTCGCGGCTGTCAAGGAGATGGAAAGTGAGGGCTATCTCTTTGAAGATGCCGAGGCATCTTTTGAGCTCATTGTCTACAAAGCGATGGAGGAGCATCAAAAGCTTTTTGATCTGGAAGGCTTTCGCGTCATTAACGAGCGGCGGGAGGATGGCAAGCTGCTTTCGGAGGCGACGATTCGTGTTTTTGTCGAAGGCAAGGAGTATCATACGGCCGGCAGCGGGGACGGGCCCGTTAATGCCCTGGATAACGCTTTGCGCAAGGCTCTCGAGGGCAGTTACCCCCAATTGCGGATTATTCGCCTGGTGGACTACAAGGTCCGGGTGATGAACAGCGATGCCGGCACCGAGGCCAAGGTCCGGGTTACCATCGAGTCGACTGACGGCGACAGTAATTGGTCGACAGTGGGTGTTTCCACCAATGTCATCGATGCGAGCTGGATCGCTTTGCTCGACTCTTTAGAGTATGGGCTGATTATCGATCGCCGCCGTAAAAAAAGTTAATTCATTAATTGAGCAGGAAATTCCTTTTCGATGTTGAATTAATCTTATAAAGCAGTTAAAGTATAAATGAGGCAGGCATCACTTATATACTGGAAGGGAGAGATTACCATGGCAGAACGACAGTTGGTTGTCTTTGGGTTAGGCGATGAGGAATTTGGCGTGGATATCATTCAGGTGCAGGAGATTGTCCGGTTGCAGGAAGTGACCAAGATTCCGAATGCGCCAGAATTTGTTGAGGGCATTGTCAATCTTCGGGGCAAGGTCATTCCGTTAATCGCTTTACGCAAGCGCTTTGGGTTTGCTCAGGTTGACCATGACGATGACAGCCGCATTATCGTAACCTCTGTTAATGAAAACTTGATTGGCATTATTGTCGATAACGTTTCGGAAGTAATTCGATTACAGGAGGAGCAGATTGAGCCACCCCCTAATATTGTAGCCGGAATCGGACGGGAGTATCTCCAGGGAGTCGGAAAGGTGGAAGATCGCCTCGTCGTTCTTTTGGAGCTGGACCGAATTCTCAATTTGGATGAAAAGGCGACTCTCGCAACAGCTGAATTGGCGTGAATGGGTAAGTCCAAAGAAGCGCGTTGTTGACCACGGGTAGGTCAGTAAAACTACAATTTTTAGGGTCTTGGCAATTTGCCAAGACCCTAATTAGCATAAAACCCTAATAAAAAGGGGAGTTGAGCTCAATATTACCTCGCGGATTTGAGCAGTTGAGCGATGAAGTCGAGGATTTTCTGCCGGTCATCGTCTTGAATATCGATAAAGTTGAGCCCGGAAAAGTGGTGGGTTCCATCTGCTCCTTCTTTTTCGATGCAGCGGACAACTTGGCTCGTCGCACTAACCTGGCCATATTTCTCTAGGGTCATCTTGACGATAAGTCTTTCTCCCGCCTGTAATCTGTCCTTTGTATCCAGCAGGAGACCACCCCCGGAGATGTTAGAAGCGACCCCGGGAAGAAACGAGCGTTTTCCCTCTGCTAAGGAAAAATACTCGATACCCAATTGGGTGTCGACGCGTGGCCAAGTTCGTTTATCGGCCCCAAATTCACAATCGGGGTTTTCAAAAATATACAGTGAAACCGGCGTCGGGAAAAAATTAGTGACAGTCGTCGGAAAGCGGTCGGCTTCGTCGGCGGCCAAAGGTACTAAACTCACCTTGTCCCCTTTGCTGAGGCGACACATCCGCCCATTTAACACAGGCACCGAGGTCCCGATGATGTCCTCGCGGGCGACTTGGATTTTGGCGGTATAGATCCCAGGATGCTGCCCGGCGCTAATTTCTATTCCAACAAGATTGTCTTGACGAAAAACATCACGGATCAAAATTATTCATTCCTTTCCCTAACTGGGATTGACACAGCGCAAGCTTTTGGTTGCGCTTTAACTTTTTAATCGTTGCTTCCCGCTTGAGGGCGTCGGACTTGCTGGTAAAGCATTCATGATACGCCAAGGTAACGGGTAGACGTTGGCGGGTGTATTTTGCGCCCTTGCCGGTATTGTGGACTGCCAGACGGCGCGGAATGTCATCAGTCGAGCCGGTGTACAAAGATCCATCGGAACAGTCTAAAATATATACGTAATACATAGCCTTTTCTGCCATTATTATTTTCTCCGGCGCTTTTTATTACGGAGGAAGTATACATTAAAAACCCATCAAAAGATATGGTTCTTGAGTAGTGAGCTAGGTAATTGTGGAGCTTGAGCTGGTAAAAATTTTGTGAATAATCTGGTTATTTTTTAATCTATAGTAGATTAGCAAGCCTGGAATATAGGTAACGACAAATTCTCCGGCCCCGACATAAGCGATGGACACAATCAAGGGGAGACTGTAGACAAGATGGAGTAGCAAGCCGATGATGACACCGTTAATCAGTGCCGGCAAAAGCAAAGCGACAGCAGGGCGCCGAACCAAGAGCATTCCGCCACAAGTGAGGGCGGTCGCCAGA
The DNA here is from genome assembly GCA_964637885.1 of uncultured bacterium. Lineage (GTDB taxonomy): Bacteria > Bacillota > CAZWXO01 > CAZWXO01 > CAZWXO01 > CAZWXO01. The sequence goes on along the minus strand of CAZWXO010000059.1, from coordinate 3,517 downwards.
GTACCGAAAACCACATCCAAAATTCCTAGCGGGCTGAAGATATTAGCGATAAAGCATCCTAAGGTAAGCCCAATCCAGCTAGGCCGGTTGAGCAAAACAAGAACGAGCAGGATTTCCGACAGACGGAATTGTAGCATACCATAACTAATCGGCTCCAGTGCCAGGGTCAATGCCGCATAAATCGCTGCTATCATTCCTTGAACAACCAAAAGGCGAGTGGGGCGCAGTGTCATCAATCCAGTCTCCTTCGCAGTGGTCCGTTTATGATAGCACAGAAAAGCGTTTGGCAAAAGAACAGATCATCGTTGCTGAAAAAAATACGAGTGAACGATTAAGAATTGTAAGTTTACCCAACTTTCCAACCCATTTATTGTGTGCAAAACCCAAGGCGACATAGATGCTCCAGGGAAAGAGACGCCACTGTGAAGGTGGATTATTCTATCCTCTTTGCTCCGATTCTTCCCTGTGGCGACCCCAAGGACGCCGGCGAGGAGTTGCTGCCAGGCAAAGACGAGTCCCCGTGAATCTGACGCCTTGCCCCAAAGCGTGGCTATTCAATCCATCGTCCGATGAAATTTCTTGCTGGCTAAAAAGAGGATGCCGAGGCCAAAAAAGGCGAGCAACGCGGCGCTGGGCCAGATATAATTAAACCCCGTCCCCTTGAGAATAATCCCGCGCAAAATATCCAGAAAATAAGTCAAGGGCAAGAAATAGCCGAGGACCTGAATCGGGAACGGCATCGCCGCCCTAGGGAACATAAAGCCGGATAGCAGGACGCTGGGCAGAATGATCGCGAAGCTCATCTGCATCGCTTGCAGCTGGGTCTTGGCGACTACAGAGACAAACAGTCCCATGCCCAAAGCGGCCAGGAGGAAAATAAAAGTCGAGGCGCTGAATAAAAGAAAGCTACCGGTGATTTCCATTTTAAACCATAAGACCCCGATGACGACGACGATGGCGACGCTAACGAAGGCGATACCGACATAGGGAATCAACTTGCCAAGAATCAATTCTCCAGGTCGGACCGGGGTGACGATCAGTTGCTCCATCGTGCCTCGTTCCCGTTCCCGAACCATGGCAAAGGCTGTCAACATCACCGTGACGTTTTGCATAATCAGGCCAATCAGTCCCGGGATATTATATTTAACGCTGTCCATCGCCGGATTGAACCAGACACGAGGGCGGGCCTCGATGAGCGGGGCAGGCAGCGGCGCCCCGCTGCTGATTAATTCCTGAGAACGGATACGGCTGGATTTTTCCTGGGCCAGCAGCACAGAATTGGTCAGGGCGGTGCGTGAAACCATGGGATCGGAGCCGTCAACAATTATCTGGACGACGGTGCCTTCCCCGGAAATGATGCCGGCAGCAAAGCCGTCAGGTATGACGATGGCGACTTCAGCTTTGTCAGCGAGAATAAGCTCCTCAAATTCTTCGCGGCGATGCACATAATAGTTGAGGTTAAAGTAGCCACTATTGGTGAAGGACGCCAAAAAATCGCGACTTTCAGTTGTTTTGTCTAGGTCAAGCACGGCGGTGGGAACATTTTCCACGTCGCTGCGGACGGCGTAGCCAAAAAGAAAAATCATAAAGATCGGCATCCCTAGGGCAATCCCCAGGCTGGGCTTGTCCCGAAAAATTTGGATGAATTCTTTACGCACGATGGCGCCGATCCGTTGCAGATTCATAATTCTGTCTCCTGTTCCGAGGCTAGGACGACGAATACTCCCTCCATCGTCCCACAGCCGGTTCTTGTTTTCAGTTCATCCGGGGTGCCGTAACCGATTCGGCGACCATCTTTGATAAAGAGAATTCGGTTGCAATGCTCGGCTTCATCCATGAAATGCGTCGTCACAATAATTGTCACTCCTTGGGCGGCAAAGCTGTACAGCAGTTCCCAGAAATTGCGTCGTGACTCGGGATCGACCCCGCTAGTAGCTTCATCAAGAAAAAGCAGGGGTGGGCGGTGCACCATGGCAGCTGCGAGGGCCAGACGCTGGCGCCAGCCCCCGGGGATGGCTTGAACTCTTGTGTTTTCCAGGCCTGCCAGGTCGGCCATAGCGATTAATTCCACATAGCGTTGCTTCCAGACATTAGGCTCGACGCCGTAAATCGCGCTATAAAAATCCAGGTTCTCTCGAACGGTCAGATCATCGTAAAGGCTGAATTTCTGCGACATGTAGCCTAGGGACAGCTTGATGGCATCGGTCTTGTCCAGCGGGTTGCCTAGCACCAGACCACATCCCTGGCTCGGCGTTAAAATGCCGCACAGCATCCGGATTGTTGTGGATTTCCCTGAACCGTTTGGTCCGAGAAACCCAAAAATCTCACCTCGACCAATCTCAAAAGAGAGTTGATCGACTGCGACGAAGTCACCAAATTTTTTAGTCAGGTTTGTGGCTTTGATCGCCGGTTCGACTGACATAGCCCTGCCCCCTTACTTTGGTTAAATAGACAAAAGCATCTTCGATCGTTGCCGCTACCAGCTGGGGGGCTTTTTCCTCCGGCAATAGCTGTCTTAGGCCATCGATTAACTGCGTGTGTCCCTGTGTAGCGATTCTTAAGTTGTTGCCATAAATGCCAATATCATTGATCAGGGGGGAAAGGCTGCGGAGGATCAGATTTTTAGCGGCAAACGGATCGCGGCAGCTGACAAAAACAATTTGAAAAGGGAAAAGGGCGATTATTTCCTCATTGGATCCGCTGGCAACTGTTTGCCCTTGGGCGATCAGTAAGAGCCGGTCACAGTTGGCGGCCTCTTCCATGTAAGGGGTGGCAATCAGGATCGTGGTGCCAGAGCGACGCATCTCGCGCAAGACGTCCCAGAATTCTTTGCGGGCAACCGGATCAACTCCGGTGGAGGGCTCGTCCAGCAAGAGGATTTCAGGGCGATGAATCAGGTTGACAGCCAACGCTAGTTTTTGTTTCATTCCCCCTGACAGTTGCCCGGCTAATTTTTTTTGGTGGGGGCCCAGCATTGTCAGGTTAAGAAAATAGTCGATCTTGGCACATTTATCCGCCCCAGCCAGTCCAAAAACCGTGGCGAAAAAATCCAAGTTCTCCCGTAGAGTCAGGTCTTCGTAGAGGCTGAAGCGTTGCGGCATGTAGCCGAGTCGGTCTTTGAGGCGGGGTTGCTCGTTTAAAGCGTCGATGCCTAGCATCCGGACCTGCCCGCTATCAGCTCGAAGCAGGCCGCATAAGGTGCGCAGCAAGGTGGTTTTGCCAGCTCCGTCCGGGCCAACGATTCCGAAGATCTCACCGGAAAAAACGTTGAAACTGATTTTCTCTATGGCGGGAACCCTAGCGTAGCTTCGGGAAAGGCAATCTACCTCGACACTGCTGCTGCCATCGGCATGCCTCGTCATGGTTTTTTAAAAAGGATGTCGGCGGGCATTCCGGCAAGGAGTTCCTTGGGGCTATCTCGGAGCAGAATCTTGATAGCGAAGACCAGATCAGCTCTGTCAGAGCCTGTCTGCTTGTTTAGCGGTGTAAATTCGGCATGATCGGCGATGGAAGCGAT
>CAZWXO010000058.1:0-14020 GCA_964637885.1 uncultured bacterium | reverse complement strand
TAAATCCCCGCTCCCTTCCTAATTGTGAATTGTGAATTGTGCTTTGTGCATTGCTTAAACTAGCGCTTGATGCGATAGAAGTGATGGTAAGCGAGAGCGATTTCATAGTTGACGCGGCCGACTCCACTCAAGGGGCATGCCGTGAGGTCTTCGATTTTGTCCAAGCGGCTTTTCAGAGTGTGGCGATGGATGCCCAGCTCGGCGGCGGCTTGGCGATGATTGCCTTCGCACTGAAGATAGACCTTTAAAGTGGTCAAAAGGTCGCTGTGATGGGCATGGTCGTGGGCGGTGAGGCGCCCCAGCATCTCCTGGGAATAGCCAAGGTTTCCACCCGGGTTTTTTTTGCCGAGGAAGGTTTCGTAGAGGGCGATGTTCTCGTAAAAAGCGATCTTGCCAGGGCCGGAAAGGGCCTGCCCCAGCTCCATGGCTTGACGGGCTTGCTCGGTAGCCTGGCCCAGGTCGCCTGCGAAAGAGAAAATGTCGCTGATCCCGATGGAGGGCAGCGGACTAAGGGCCAATTCCTCCAGGGCAAAAGCAAGGCTTTCCCGAAGAGCGCGAGGCTGAGGAAGATTTCCCGCAAGACAAAGGAGTCCTTCAGGCCAGGCCGCGTCGCGAAGCACTGTGCAGCGGCAACGACAGCTAAGGAGCTCCGCCAATTTTTCCTTAAACTGCGCGACTATCGCCGTCTCCGTCGTTCCCAGGCAACAGATGCGACGGGCATGTCCATCGATGACGGCAGCGACGGCAGCGGAATCGTCCTTCATTCCTTTGCGGCCAGCGTGGCCTTGCCCTGGGTTAGCTAGCCCCTCCCTTGCATCCCAAGAGGCCAGCTCCTGACCTGTCTGCCCCTGACTCCCGCTTCGGGGTCGGGTGAGCAACTGGATAATCACCTTGCCGTAGTCGGCCACTTCCCGACCCGGGGGAAAGAAGAAAAGGGTCAGCCCCGATTCCCAGGCGGCCTCGATCAGTCCGGCGGGGACGGCGGTCAGATACTTGCCGGGGACAAGCCCCAGGCCGCTGGCCTGCTGCCGAAGGATGCGCTGGCACAGCATAGGAAAGTCCTGCTGGTATTGGTCCAAATCAAAACCGTCGGTAAGAATCAGATCCCCAGCCTCGACGAGACTCAGCTCGTCTAAAAGCTCATAGACGGTGACCCAATTAACCGAACGGTTCAAAGCGTCTCCCGAGGCCAGAATCCGCGTCGCGGTGAGCTCCGGGGCTTGCAGCATCTCCTGCAGGCGCATAATGACGACCTCCTCCGCTGTGGTGCTGCTTAGATTCTACCACATTGCGACAAGACAGCCGCCACGGGCTTGCGAAAAAATCGCAGTCAGCGCAGGATCTCTGCCGCCACCCCTCCGAGGACGATAGCGGCGCGGCAGGTGCTGTCAATGGCAGGGGGAGTGACGGTCGCCGCTGCAAACTCAGCAGTATGGAGTGCCGCCTCGGTGCCGCCGATGGCGAAAAAGCCATAGGAAGACGGAACGACGTGGGAGACATTGCCATAATCAGTCGAGCCCGGAAAAGGATCCCCTTCGAGAATATTCACAAAATCCGCCAGCTCCATATACCCCCGACAAGCTTGAGTGAGAGTGGCGTCGTTGCGCATGTCCAGATAGCGGGCGTCGGTCTGGGTTATCTCCAGCCCCGCCCCCAAGGCCTGCGCCGCTCCCCGGGCGCAATCGAGAATCTGCGCTTCAAGACGGGTCAAGTCTTCCCCTCGGGCCGAGCGCAGATTAAAATGGGCCTCGCAGCAATCGGGAATGATGTTGGTGGCCTCCCCGCCGCGGGTGATAATGCCGTGGACCTTGGCATCAGGCCGGAGGCGCTGGCGCAGCGCGTTGACGTTGTTGAAGGTCTGAATAACGGCGTCCAGGGCGTTAATCCCATCCTGGGGATTACCGGCCGCGTGTGCCGCCTGGCCGCGAAAGGTAAAGGCATAGCTAGAGCAGGCCAAAGCATCGGCGGCGACAGCGCTGTAGCTCTCCGGATGCAACATCAGGCTGGCATCGATGCCGGCAAAGACCCCCGCTTCCAGCATCGGGATCTTACCCCCCACCGCCTCTTCCGCCGGAGTGCCGATGACGCGCAGCCTTCCCCGCTGCACCAGTCCCGTCTCGACAAGGGCCAGCGCCGCCGCCAGTACCGAAGCCGAGATCAGATTGTGCCCGCAACCATGGCCGATGCCGGGCAAAGCGTCGTATTCCGCAATCAAGGCAAAGCAAGGCCCCTCCGCCCCACCCGGGGCCGTATACTGCGCATCAAAGGCCGTTGCCAGCCCCGCTACGGGGAGGGCAACGCTAAACCCCGCCTGACAGAGGCGCTGGGTCAAAAAGGCCGTCGCCAAATGTTCTTCCATCGCCAGCTCCGGGTGCTGGTACAAATAGGTCGCCGTTTCCCGCACCAAATCCTGGCGGGCGGTCACTGCGGCGGTTAGTTTTTGAAAAATCTCCTTGCGCTCCATGTTAGTTTCCTTTCTCGATCAAATGACACGCCGCCTGCTGCCCGTCGCCAAAATCCCGTAAGACAGGGTCTTCCTGGCGACAGCGCTCCTCGGCTCTCGGGCAGCGGGGATGAAACCGGCAGCCCGCTGGAATCCGCGACGGATCCGGCGGCTCTCCGGTCAGCACCTGACGGGATCGCCCCCGGCGCGGCGCCAACCGCGGCATAACATCGATCAGGGCGGCCGTGTATGGGTGCAGCGGCCGCTGAATAATCGCCTCTGTCGGCCCCGTCTCGACAATTCGCCCCAAGTACATAATGGCGATTCGGTGGGAGATCAGCCAGGCCAAGGAAAGGTCGTGAGTGATGAAGATGTAGCCCATGCCGTGCTTTTCCCGCAGCTTGAGCATCAGGTTTAGAATCCCGGTGCGCACAGAGACGTCCAGCATCGAGACAGGTTCGTCGGCCACGATCATCCGCGGCCCGAGAACCATCGCTCCGGCGATGGCAACTCGTTGGCGCTGTCCCCCTGAAAGCTCGTGGGGAAAACGGCTGAGATATAAGGAGGCAGGGCTGAGCCCGGCATCCTCCAGGGCCTCGGCGGCTTTCTCACGGATTATTTTTTCTTCATTATAAAGGCGATGGATGCGCAAAGGCTCGGCGACAATCTCCAGGATGCTATCCCGAGGATTCAGCGACTGATACGGGTCCTGAAATATCATCTGCGCCTGCCGCCGCAATGCCAGCAGCGCCTCCCCTTGCATCGCCAAGACATCTTTCCCCGCGGCGGTGACGCTCCCTTGCAGATATTCGGCAGGGATTAGGCGCAAGAGAGCCTTGCCCGTCGTCGTCTTACCACTGCCGGATTCCCCCACCAACGAGAGAATCTCGCCGGGAGCCAGGCTCAGATCGATGCCGTCCACTGCCCGGACCACCGGGGTTTCTTTGCCTGCCAAAGTCTGCAAAAACCCCTGCCGCACCGGAAAATGCACTTTGAGATTTTGGGCCTCGATAATCTGCTCAGTCAATGACTTCCCCTCCCCGATGGCAAAATACCAAATGCCCCTTCCCTAAATCGCATTGCGGCGGCGCCCCCTCCTGGCAGATGGCCCGGGTGCAATTGCAGCGGGGTGCGAAGCGGCAGCCGCGCAGCTCCTCCCGCAGGTCCGGGGGATTGCCAGGGATGGCGTCGGGCATCACCCGAGGGCCGCCGATCTGCGGGAAAGCCGCCAACAGGCGCCTGGTGTACGGGTGCCCCGGCTGGCGAAAGATATCCTCGATGCTGCCGATCTCGACGATCTGTCCGGCGTACATCACCGCGACCCGGTCGCAGACATCACCGAGGACAGAAAGGTCGTGGGTGATGATGATCATCGACAAGTTGAATTCCAGACGCAGGCTCTCGATCAACTGAAAGATCTGGGCCTGGACCATGACATCCAGCGCTGTCGTCGGCTCGTCGCCAATGACGAGGCGCGGGTTGAGGGCGAGGGCCATGGCGATCATCACGCGTTGCCGCATCCCCCCGGAAAACTCGTGGGGATATTCCTTGGCACGTCGCCCCTCAATCTCCACCAACTCCAGCAGGCGCTTGACGCGGATGACTGCTTCGGCCTGCTCCACCCCTTCGTGCAGGATAATTGCCTCGGCAATCTGATCCCCGACGCGCTGGACCGGATTTAAAGCGTTCATCGCTCCCTGAAAGACGACGGAGATCTCTTTCCAGCGGAAGCGCCGCAGCTCCTCTTCCCCTAGCGCCGTGACGTCCTGGCCGTTAAATTTAATTTGTCCACCGGCGATGCGGCCACCCCTCGGTAGCAGACGCATTAGCGAAAGGGCCGTCGTCGTCTTGCCGCAGCCGGACTCTCCCACCAGGCCAAGGAATTCGCCGGGCTCCATCGCAAAGCTGACCCCGTCCACCGCCCGGACTGTCCCGCCTTCGCTGGCGAAATGTGTCTGTAGGTTGTTTACTTCAAGTAGTGCCATCTCGTCACCTCTTCCTCAGCTTGGGATTGAAAATCTCGTCGAAGGCGTACCCCATCAGAGTGAAGCCCAAGACCAGCAAGAGGACGCACAGTCCCGGGGGCAAGATGTACCAGTAGGCGCCCGTGCTCGTTGCCCCGGATTCAAAAGCAAAATGCATCATCATCCCCCAGCTGGGGCGGGTGCTATCCCCCATCCCTAAAAAGCTGAGGGTCGTTTCCGACAAAATGGAAACAGCTGTGATCAGAATCGTATTGGCGAAGATCAGCGGAAAGACATTGGGCAACAGGTGATGGAGCATGATATGCATCCCCCCGCCCCCCAAGGCCCGGGCCCGCTCGACAAATTGCCGCTCCTTCACCGCCAGGGTCTGCCCCCGGATGAGGCGGGCTGTCCCCGCCCAGCCGGTGATGCCGATAACAAAGATAATGTTCCAGATACTCGGCCCGAGCAGCGCCGCCAAGACCAGCATCAAAGGCAGCCAGGGAAGGACGAGAAAAACATCGGTAAAACGCATCAGCAGGCTGTCGGTCCGCCCCCCGGCAAAACCGGAGAGGATCCCGATAATCGTGCCGATAAGCATCGAGATGGCCGTCGCCATCAGCCCGACAATCAGCGAGACCTGGCTTCCGGCGACGAGGGCGGAAAAGACATCCCTCCCCATATCGTCCGTCCCCAGCCAGTGCTCGGCGCTAGGGGGCTGCAAGACATCCTCCACCCCGCCAAAAGCCAGCGGCTGGTAATCCACCAGCCACGGTCCGATGGCTCCGACTAGCATGAAGACAAAGATAATCACCAGGCCTGTCATCCCCAGGCGGTTTTTCCGAAAGAGGCGTAGGGTTTCCGGATTAAATGCTCTGGCCATCACCCTCACCTAACCTTTCACCCGGGGATCAATCACCCGGTACAGTATGTCGGTAATAAAATTGGCGCCGACGACGCAAACACTGGTGATGAGAAAGATGCCCTGGAGCAAGGGGTAGTCCCGTCCTTGCAAGGCGTCGTACATCAGCCGCCCCAGTCCCGGCCAGGAAAAGACCGTCTCCACCTGCAGGGCTCCGGTAATCGTGAAGCCGAGACTCAGGGCGATAATCGTCGTCATCGGAATCATGGCGTTGGGCAAGGCGTGCCGGCGCAGCACCTGCTGCGGGCTGAGGCCCTTGGCCTCGGCGGTGACGATGTAGTCCTCGGTGAGGACCTCGATCATCGTACTCCGCATGATTAGGGCGTATTCCCCCACCAGGACCACTGCCAGAGTAACCGTCGGCAAGAAGAGATGGTGGGCGATATCCCCGATTTTACTGAAACTATCGGCAAAGACCAGCGAAGCGGAAACCATTCCGGAGACGGGAAACAGCTGCAACCAGCCGGAAAAAACGGCGATCAGCATAATCCCCAGCCAAAAAGTCGGAATAGAGTAGGTGACCAAAGCCACCCCCAGGAGCCCCACATCCAGCTTGGTCCCCCGACGCCAAGCGGCGACAATCCCGATGAACATCCCAGCCGCGATGGCGAGTATTTCCGCCAAGGCAGCCAGGAGCAAGGTCGGGACAATCCGCTCGGCAATCATTTCCAGGACAGGGCGTTTGTAAATAAAGGAAGTCCCCAGATTTCCCGTCAAAAGATCCCGCAGATAAATGCCGAACTGGACATACCACGGCTGGTCCAGGCCAAAAAGCTGGTTGAGCCGCTCCAGACCCTCCGGGGTCATCTTGGGATTGCGGGCAAGTATCGACACCGGGTCCCCGGGCATAATCCGGAAGAGAAAGTAATTGAGAACCAGGATGATAAAAATTGTCAAAAACGCCTGGCCGAGTTTGATGAAAAAGACTTCCTTTTTCACAGCCCCACCTCCATCTTATTCCCAGTTGGCCTTTCCACCGGATTTTTTGCGCCGCAGGAAGAAGAAGGCCGCCACAGCCACGACGGCTGCCCCAAGGAGGGCGATCACCAAATTACTGCTCATCCCGCCAGCGCCGGTGCCGGCTTCCATCTTTGCCTGCAGGTAATTGTAGTTGGTATTAGCGTAGAAAACAGGTCCTTCCTCTCCCCCCACCGGGGTGATGTTTGTCAGGTTGTCTTTGCGAACGGCCTGAATCGACTCGTCGTAGCTGAGAATGATAAAGGGGGCATCGGCATAAGCGATTTGCTGCGCCGCAAAAACCACCGCCTGGCGCTCATTCTCATCGAGGACCGTCATCTGCTTGGCATAGGCCGCATCGTAGTCCGGATTGGAATAGCGGGGCTCATTGGTATTGTCGATCTGTCCGGTGGTCAGGAGGCCAAGAATCGTCGTCGGATCGACGTCCCCGCCCCAACCCCAGATGAAGAGGTCGTAATCGGAAGCGATAATCGCATCGTTGAGGACGCCGTCATCCACCGTATTCAGCGAGGTCTCAATGCCTACCTCTAATAAAGTGCCCATGATCATCTGCCCGGCCTTGACCTCCCGGGTATTGTCGGAGCGAACAAGAAAACGGAATTTCAAGGGATTGCCGGCTGCGTCTTCGCGGATGCCGTCCCCGTCCTTGTCAGTATAGCCGGCCTCATCCAGCAGGGCCGCCGCCTTAGCCAGATCGAAGGGACGAAGCTCATCGGCCGTGGGCTCGTAGTGCCAGAAAGGAGTCGCCAGAGAAACCAAGGTCGTCGCTAGCTTGCCAGAGCCCTCAAAAGCGACATCGATAAGGCTCTGCCGGTCCACCGCGTAATCCATCGCTTGGCGGAGCCTTACATCCTGGAGCAGCGGGTTCCCTTTTGAAGCCGGATCTGCCCAGCAGTTAATTGCCAATTGGGTGAAGCCATTGTCGGCGAATTCGTAGACGTCGACATTAGGGTCTGCCGTGAGATTTTCCAGCTGGCTAGGATAGAGCCCCATCGTCACATCCACTTCATCGTTGATGATGGCCTGGGCCATCGTGTCCCGATTGGTAAAGATGGTGAAAACGACGCCGCCGATCTCTGGCGGAGTCAGAAAATAATCCGCGTTCGCCGTGAGGCTCAGGTACTGGCCCCGTTTCCATTCTTCGAATTTGAACGGCCCTGTGCCGATGAGGGCGTTGTTGTCAAAGCTCTCCAGGTCGGCTGCTTCCATTTCTCCCCAGATATGCATCGGAAGAATCGGCGTCGGATTCTGCAGCATGTTGGCCTTAGGCTCCTCGGTGGCGATAACCACCGTCAGCTCGTCAGGCGTCTCGATGGAAGCGATCCCCTCAAGGAACGGCGGGGACAGCCCCAGCTGGGTTGCCATGAGAAGGTCGTAGGTGTCCCTGACATCGGGGGAGGTAAAGGGCTGGCCATCGTGCCACAAGACACCCTCCTGCAAGTGGAAAGTCCATGTCAGGTTGTCGTCGCTGACCTCCCAGGATGTGGCCAGATCGGGGCGTGGCTCCAGATTTTCGTCAAAAGAGACGAGGGAATCGTAGGTCAGCAAAAAGAGCTCCGAGGCCGCGCGCTCGTAGGCCACCAGCGGACTTAGGGAATCCACATCCTCACTGGTAGCGATGCGCAGGATCGAGATCCCCTCCGCATCGGCGGCGGGCTGGCGGGCGGCCAGCACCGGCAGTAAAAGCAGGGACAGAGTCATTAAAACAGATAATGCCAAAGGAAAAAAACGACGCATGTTAAGTACCTCCTTTTTTTTGTGGCTGAGACAAGAAAGATTGATTCAATGAACAATTAAGATTTAACAGTTAATAATTATGGTCAGAATTATTGGCATAGTTCTTCGATTTTTTAAAGAAATTGGGGCAAAAACTTGTTTTTGCTTCGATAATTGTTAATTACTACTCGTTAATTGTTAATTGAAATGCTCCACCAGGCTTCTCCCAAGTTTCTTGTCTCACTCGACGCCAGACTCCAGAATCTCCAGTTCGCCGGCGGTGGCGTCCAGCCGGGCGGCGACTCCTAGGGGCAGGGTGATTTTTTCTTTAGCGTGGCCACACTGAATCCCGTAAAGCAAGGGTTTGCCCAGAGGGGCCAGCAAATCGAAGATGACGTCTTCGAAGCTGCACTGATTAAAAAATCCGGGATTGTGCTTAAAGGGCTCGCAATCCACGCACTCCCCGACAATAATCCCGGCCGCGTCGGCGAATTTGCCGGCGTTGAGCAGATGGGTGAGCAGGTGGTCCATAATCCAGGGCTCTGTGTCCAGTTCCTCGATAAAAAGGAGCTTGCCCTTGGTGTCCACCTCAAAGGGCGTTCCCAGAGAAGCGCACAAGAGAGTCAGGTTGCCCCCCACCAGAGGCGCCTCCACCACTCCTTGGGTCACCTTGAGGAGCAGACGGTCCGGGGCAGACTGAGGGACTCGGCCCACTGGCGCCGCCTGACAGGTTGCCTTGCGGAAGTATTCCAGAGTATACGGGTCCATGTAATTGGGATCAAAGCCCGCCGCGCCAGGTCCATGAAAGGTGACAAAGCCGCAGTGGCGCTGGATCGCCAGGTGTAAGCTGGTAATGTCGCTGTAGCCGATAAAGAGTTTGGGGTTAGCCCGGATCAGCTCGAAATCAAGATAGCGATAGAGGCGGGCGGCTCCGTAGCCTCCCTGACTGCAAAAGACGGCATCAACCTCGGGGTCGGCAAAGGCTGCCATCAGATCAGCGGCCCGCTCCTCGTCGGTGCCCGCCAGATAAAAGTGGTTGCGGTAGGCGTGGTCGCCCACCTTGACCTTGAAGCCCTCCTTTTCCAGACCTTGGATGCCCTGCCACAACTCGCTTCGCTTCCACATCCCACTGGAGGGGGAAACGATGCCGATGGTCGTTCCCGGGGTCAGCATCCGCACCCTGGCCATGTTAGCCTCCATAGCGACACCTCCTCTAACTTGCATTGTAGCCCCTAGCACCGGCGGAAAGAATCGACAAGAGTGACAAGATACCCGAAGATGATTGTACACAGTGTATAATCCTGCACTAGGCCAAAATGTCGATTGCTTTCTTGGGCGGGAGAAGCTAAAGTTATGAAAACACAAAAAAATTTTGGAGAATGAAGATGCTGAATCAAACAGAAGTCCACGCCCTACAGGAAGCTATCCTGGCCCCGGAAAACGTCAAAGGACTAACCAGTCTTCTGGCAGAGCTTGTAGCAACGCCGAGCCATGCCGAGCTAGCTGAGCCGGAAGCAGGGATAAGTGCCTTGCTCCTTGATAGGTGCCGGCAGCGGGGCCTGACCGGAGCGAGGGTCGACTTGGGGGAAGGCCGGTACAACGTCGTCGCCGAGGTCGACAGCGGCCAGCCGGGGCCAACACTGGTCCTTAGCGGTCATCTGGACACCGTCCCCCCCTACGATATGCCGGATCCTTTGACGCTGCGGGAAGCAGATGGCCTCCTCTACGGTCGCGGGGCGGTGGACATGAAAGGAGCTCTGGCGGCGATGCTAGGGGGGATGGAGCAGCTAGGACGCCTGGGGCTTGTCCGCCGCGGCAAAGTGGTCCTGGCGGCCGTCGCCGACGAAGAAGGAGCCAGCACCGGGGCCCGGGCTTTGCTCCAGTCTGGTTTGGTAGCGGACGCCATGATTATCGGTGAGCCCTCCGACGGACGCATCTGCATCGCCCATCGGGGGCTAGAGTGGCTGAATCTGACCCTCTACGGCAAAGCGGTTCACGGGGGCAAGCAGGCCGAGGGCCTCAGCGCCATCAGCCTGGCCGCCCAATTCATCCAGCGCAGCGAAGCGGCCATCGCCGCCAGACAAGAAAGCCTCCGCCATCCGCTGGCAGGAGTCACCACCCTCAACATCGGAAAAATTCAGGGGGGGACCCAGCCCAGCACCGTGGCCGGAGAATGTCGATTGCAGCTGGATGTGCGCTGGTCACCCCAGGATTCCCTGGCTGCCGTCCTCCGCCTTCTGGAGGATATTTTAGCGGAAATGGTCCGGGAGGAACCCCGCCTGCGCTATCAATTAGAGGTGATGCCGGAGAGTTTTATGGCCGGAGACTTCATCCATCAAGCCCTGGAGACGGATCCGGCGACTACCGTCGTCCGCTTGACCGAAAAATGGTTCTCCACCGCCCTAGGACGCCCTGGCCAACTGGGTGCCTTTCCAGCCTGGAGCGACGGCGGCCTGCTCGGCCCTTACGGGCAGATGCCAGTGGTCATCTGCGGCCCGGGTCAGCTGGAATCCGCCCACACCGCCACGGAAAATGTTCCGCAAGATGATTTAGCGGCCTACAGCCTGCTCTATGCCTTGGTCGCAGCGGATTTCTGCTCCTGATTCAGCTCCTGATCCGGCAGCAAGGCCAGCTCGAGGAGCAGCCGCGTTGATTGATCGGCAAGATCCAGCCCGGTCAGACGGGCAAACTGGCGCAGCCGATTGCGAACGGTATGGCGGTGCACCCCCAGGCGCGCCGCCGTCGCTGCATGATTGCCACCCAGGGCCAGGTAGGCGATTAAAGTCTGACGCACTGCCTCCCAATCCGGCAGGCCAAAAGCGGCCGTCAGCACCTCCTGCCCGGCGACCCAAGCAGCGGCCTCCCGATGCCATTGGGCGATGAGGGTCCGGGCATCCTCGGGCAACTCGCCAGCGGCGGCCAAATTTTTCTCCTTGGAGATCTGCTCCCCAGCTTCGCCGGCCTGCCCTGCTTCGGCCCAAGCCTGAGAGACGAGGCGAAAAGTGAAGTGCTTCGGCAAGAGCAACAGCGGAAAGCAACGTTCCCGGGCGGCCTCACGCAGACTCACCGGTAACTGCGGCTGGTAGATATCTTCCTGAAAAGCCAGGCAGACTGCTCCCCGCTCCTGAATCGCCGTCACCACATTAGCCCCGTCGCCGCAATACTGCTCCCAGGCATAGCCGGTGGTGAGAACAAAATCTCCCGGAAAGACCTTGGCAAAGTCATCAAAAACCTCGACGAGATTGATCCGCGCCACTAAAGCCCCAAGAACATCAATCTCCTCCGGGCTAGCTTCGCCATTTTCCACCTGGACCCCCGCCATCCGCGGATGAGCCAGGAGAGCCCTCAGGCGAGGCACCGTCCCGTGCGCCTCTGCCCCCTGATTTGCCGGCTTCCCCTCTTGCATCATATCCTCCACCCCTTCGCTGCCATGGCGCGACTTGGTAACAATTTTAGGCTGCCAAAATTGTTACCAATTAACATTTAAAAATTAACAGTGAACAGTTTTGGACAAAATTATTTACATAATTTCTCGATTTCTTTTTTCAAGTAATTAGGGCAAAAAGTTTATTTTTTGCATCCTTAATTGTTAATTGTTACATATTAATTGTTAACTAAAAAGCCATCAGGTTTTTTTCAGCGGCCTTGGTCGATTTCCCTCACGTTTCTCCAACCGATCGTTAACCCATTTCACATAGAACCAACTCCATCGTCGCCTTCAGGTCCCTGCGACAATGATCGCCGATCCTTCTATGGAGCTCATCGTGCCTTTAAAAGAATCCGGCACCAAAATACATTTTTTCATGGAAACCTCAGTATCACAAAGTAATAAAACCAAAGATGAGAAACCAAAATAAATAGCCTAGTGCGAAAAAATCCCGCTTTTGGCTTATAGTGTACACTCCGCATTCCTGAATGTCACCATTCATCGACAGCGACTACTGGGTAAGCGGTAAAGTTAAACTTGGAATTGGAATTGAGGTGCGATGCTATCGGGGATTAAATTTCCCTCTCCTTGTCGCGCTTGCCCACTAATTTTTTTGAAGGCAGGAATCTCTCAAAGAGATGGCGAATAGTTCTATAGTAACAATTAAGAAGAAGGAGGATGTCCGAAAGATGCTAGAGCAAAAATCCCGCAACCGTTTTTACTTTGCCTTCACATCAGCCATCTGCCTCAGCGGGCTTTATTTGACGTCATTTTATAGCTACATCCTATTTCATAGTCTGGCTGAAATCTTCAGCATCATCATCGCCAGCACCGTCTTTATCTTGACGTGGAACGCCTGGGGATACATCGACAACAATTATCTAAAAGTCGTCGGATTATCATATTTGTTTATTGGATTCTTAGATCTTTTGCATACCTTTGCCTACACGGGAATGGGAATCTTCCCTGGATACGACTACTACTCCCCGCAAATTTGGATTGCGACCCGCCTCTTTGAGGCCCTTGTTTTTTTAGCTGCCTTTTCTGCCATCAACAGAAAATCTGTCGCTAATCCCTGGAGCCTGATTGCCGTCTTCGCCATCATCACCGCCGGGATCGTCCTCAGTATTTTTTATTGGCACAATTTCCCGACTTGCTTTGTCGAAGGCCAAGGCTTGACCCCCTTTAAGATCTATACCGAGTATGTAATCTGCCTTCTCCTGGCACTAGCCGCGTACTTGTTGCGGCGCAACCGTCATCACTTTGCCAAGCGCGTCTATCAATTTTTGATGGGATCAATTTTTTTCGGAATTTTAACTGAGGTCGCCTTTACCCAATATATTGCCATGTACAGCTTTACAAATATGCTAGGTCACTACTTTAAAATCGCCAGTTTTTTCTTAATCTATAAAGCGCTGGTAGAAACGGGCATCCGGGACCCCCATGCGACGATTTTCCGGGAATTGCAGGCAAGCAACGAAGAGGCCCGCCTGGCCCGTGAGGCTGCCGAAGAAGCTAGCCGTCAACGAACAGACGCCATCACCAACTTCGTCCACGATATTCGCACCCCGATGCAGGGCATCATGGGCGCGGCTGAAATCCTGGGAGACCATCCGCCGCAAGAAGAAATCCCCCGCTATTTGCGGATTATCAATGATGGCGGCAACGTGGTCCTGGCGATTGTCAATGATATCATGGATCTCAGTCGCCTGGAGTCGGGCAAGCTCGTGATTAACGATGAAGATTTCAATTTGGCTGCCACTGTCCACAGCGCCGTGCAATTGCTGGAGATCCAGGCCAGGGAAAAATCTCTCTATCTTCTCATCGACTACCCCGCTGATGTGCCTATCGGGCTACGCGGCGACCCACTCCGCTTGCGGCAAATCTTACAAAACCTTATCGGTAACGCTGTCAAGTTCACCTCCGAGGGCGGTATCACCGTCCGCATTCGCAACCTCGGAGCTCCCGACCCCGCAGTGGCAGACACGCTTCGGTTGCGTTTTGAAGTTATCGATACCGGCTTTGGGATGGATGACGAGACTATCAAAAGATTATTCCAGCCTTTTATCCAGGCCTCCCCCGAGATAACCAAGCGTTATGGGGGCAGTGGCTTGGGCCTTTCCATCTGCCGGCGGATCATCACCCTCATGGATGGAGAAATCGGAGTGCACAGCAGCGAAGATCATGGCTCGACTTTCTGGTTTGAACTTCCTTTCGCGATCAGTTCCGCCTTTCAATCCGACGAAACGAGTCGTCAAGAACAGGCCAATAGCTGGAAAGAATTAGCCACCAGCCACGACATCAAACCCATCCTTCTGGCTGAAGACAACCCCGTCAATGTAATGGTTATCGGCAAAATGCTAGCCAAGCTCGGCTATCCCTTTATTCCCGTCTCTGATGGCGCCGCAGCAGTCGAAGCTGCCCAAAACAATGAACTTTCCCTGATCCTAATGGATTGTCAAATGCCGCTGATGACGGGCGTCAAAGCAGCGCAAGCCATTCGCGGGCTTGGAATCAGCGGCCTGCCCATCATTGCGATGACGGCGGCAGACACTGGGGAAATGGATCAT
>CAZWXO010000057.1:9406-14488 GCA_964637885.1 uncultured bacterium | reverse complement strand
GACTTTTTCTGGTGGGGCACCCCGCGGCTTGCGGCTTTCATGCGAGAGTAGCGGTCTGGCGCGTAAAATATTCAGCGAAGCCAAAGAGATGTTTGACGCCGATGTTAATTTAGCGGTAATGCAGCGTCAAAAACTGCGCAAGAGCAACATCTATGTGGTCAACATTCAGCAACGCTGTAGCGCCGGCGATTCCTTTTTCCCGGCGACGGGGTGCGATTTGCCCAGCGGTGAATGGAGTCATTTTGTCCGCCAGCGGTTTCGCAAACCAACCTGCTGTGCCAAGGCATTTTTGCGGGGGGCTTTTTTAGCGACTGGCTCGCTCAATGAGCCTGGCAAAGGCTACCACTTGGAAATCATCTGCGGGAACGAAGCTACTGCCCAGGCATTGCTTTCTTTTTTTCGGCGCATCGGCATCAGGGGGAAGAGTGGCCTGCGCAAAGAAGAGTATCTTGTCTATTTGAAAGAGAGCGACTCTATCGCCGATTTTCTCAGCGGGATTGGTGCCCACGTTTCCTTAATGGAATTTGAAGAGTTTCGCGTAATCAAAAGTATGAAAAACAATGTTAATCGCGTCGTCAATTGTGAAACAGCTAATTTAAATAAGGTTGTCGATGCTGCTGCCCGCCAGATAGAAGCCATTGAAAAGATTGAGCGAACCATCGGTTTTCTCGCTTTGTCACCGGATTTGCGTAAAATCGCGGAGCTACGCATCGATAGCCCTGAGATGAGCCTCAAGGAGCTGGGTGAGTCCATGTCGCCCCGGCTGGGAAAGTCGGGAGTGAACTATCGTTTGCGCAAAATAATCAGTATTGCGGACAAGCTCGTCTAGTGGCAATCTGTGGGTGGCTTTTACTGAAGGCCCTGATGCTCGGGCAGTAATTTTTTGTTGGACGATATTTTACCTATCAAGCTTAGGAGAGTGAAGGGATGCCAATCGGCTACGGAATGCATTTAGAGCAAACACAAAAGCTGGTCATGACCCCGGAGCTGCGCCAGGCCATCTGGTTGCTGCAATTATCTTCTTTCGAATTGGTTGAGGAAATCCAAAAGCAGCTAGAGGAAAATCCTGTCCTCGAGACAGCGGAGGAGAGCGGTAACAATGAGCCCGTCGCTCCAGAGGCCAAAGAGTCCGCAGATGAAATTATTACTCCCCCGGAGCCGAATACCACGATCGATCCGGAAGAAATCGTCGATAACTTTGATTGGCAAAGATTGTTGGATGAGAATACTAATGCCGACATTGAGCACGGTTTTCGCGAAATCAAAGAAAAAAGCATGCTTCAAAATTGGGTTGCCAGCGAACAGAGTCTGTTGGATTATCTGATGTGGCAGTTGAATATGACGGTTTCCAACCGCTGTGATCTGGGGATTGGAAACTATCTGATCGGCAACATCGATGATAATGGTTACTTACAGGTATCGGTGGAAGAAGTATCGACAGACCTAGGGATTATAGAAGAGAAGGTCCTGGAGGTCCTGCATATCATTCACGGTTTCGAGCCGCCGGGAATCGGCGCCAGAAATTTGCAGGAATGTCTGATGTTGCAGCTGGATACGATGAAGGGTGTTGATCCGCTAGTCTATACGATTGTCGAGGGGCACCTGGAGGCAGTCGCCGCCGGACGGGTAGCCAAGCTGGCCGACGAGCTTAAAGTTTCGCCGTTGATGGTCCAAAGTGCGGTGGATTTTATCGCCAAGCTGGATCCGCGCCCCGGCAAATGCTATGGCAGTACCAGCGAGATTCGCTATATCGTGCCTGATGTTCTGGTAGAAAAAGAGGGTGATGATTTTATTGTCGTCCTCAATGATATGGTCACGCCGTCCTTGACAATCAACCCATATTATCGAAGCTTGATCAAGCACAAACAAGCCGATGGCGAGGCGACCAAGTTCATCGAAAGCCGGATTAACTCGGCGGTATGGTTTATCCGCAGCATCGAGCAGCGCAAGGCGACGATTCGCAAGGTCACGGAAAGCATTGTCCGCTACCAACGCAAATTTTTTGAGCGGGGAGTGCGCTACCTTGTTCCCCTGACGTTAAAGCAGGTGGCGGCGGACATCGAGATGCATGAATCGACAGTCAGTCGTGCCACGGCGCAAAAATACGTCCAGACACCTCAGGGGCTGTATCGGCTGGGTTTCTTTTTTTCAAGTGGTTTGGAGGATTTGTGTGGGAACGGCGTCTCCTCATCGGCCGTCAAGCAGTTCATGCAGGACATCATTGCTGGTGAAGATACCGAACACCCCTATTCCGATCAACGCCTGGTTGAGTTATTGTCTCAAAAGGGCATCGAAATATCGCGTAGGACTGTCGCTAAATACCGGGAGGATGCAGGAATACCTTCATCGGCTCGGCGGCGTCGCTATAAATAATTATTGTGAAGTGGAGGGTTTTATTATGGCAGTAAAAGTAGGAATCAACGGATTTGGCCGCATCGGACGGAACACATTGAGGTCAGCTATCGGTCACGACAGTTTTGAAATCGTGGCGATTAATGGACGGAGCGGCGACGCGCCAGCCCGGGCACACCTCATTACTTATGATTCAGTTTATGGTCGGTTTAACGGGGATGTGGAGGTTGACGGCGAGGATCTACTCATCCGTGGGAAAAAAGTTACGATGCTTTACGAATCGGACCCGGCCAAGATCCCATGGAAAGATTTAGGCGTCGACATCGTTATTGAATCCAGTGGCAATTTTACCGACCGCACCAAAGCTGCGGCGCATCTCGAGGCTGGAGCAAAAAAAGTCATAATTTCCGCCCCTTCCAAGAATGCCGACGCGATGATCGTCATGGGGGTCAATGAGGAAACCTACGACCCGCAAAAACATCACGTCGTCAGCAATGCTTCCTGCACCACCAACTGCCTGGCTCCGCTAGCCAAGGTGCTGGACAAGGAATTCGGCATTGTCAAAGGCCTGATGACTACTGTTCACGCTTATACTAACGATATGAAAATTCTCGACATCGGTCACAAAGACTGGCGCCGTTCCCGTGCCGCCGCGCTTTCGATCATCCCCACAACCACTGGAGCTGCTGAGGCTGTCGGCGTCGTTTTGCCCCAGCTGAACGGCAAATTGACGGGTCTGTCGTTGCGCGTGCCTGTCCCGACAGTTTCGACAGTCGATCTGGTTGTCGAACTGAAAAGAGATGTGAATGTGGATGAAGTCAACGATGTCTTGGAGAGGGCTGCTAATTACGACATGAAGGGTATCCTCGGATACTGCACCGAGCCCCTCGTTTCTGTAGATTTTAAAGGTGACGATCGATCCTCGATCATCGACGCACTCTCGACGATGGTCATTGGTGGTAACATGGTCAAAGTTATTGCCTGGTACGATAACGAATGGGGTTATTCCAATCGGGTCGCCGATTTGACCGCTTATATCGCCAAGGCCGGTATCTAAAATTCTAAAGGGGATAGCATAGCGATGGAGATAAAAAAACTTGATGATCTGAACGTTGATGGCAAAAAGGTTTTGATTCGAGTCGATTTCAATGTTCCGATGGACTCCCAGGGGCAGATCACCGATTCATCCAGAATCGAAGCGGCGCTACCTACGTTAAAGGAATTGTTACAACGGAACGCTGCCCTGATTATAGTGTCACATTTAGGTCGCCCCGATGGCAAAGTGGTCGAGTCCCTTAGTCTGCGGCCGCTGGTCGCTACCCTTGCGCAATTGTTGGGCAAGCCGGTGCAATTTGCCCACGACTGCGTCGGTCCTTTAGTGGCCGATGCTGTCAAGGAGCTCCAGCCTGGCGAAGTATTATTGCTAGAAAATTTAAGGTTCCACCCGGAGGAAGAGCTGAACGTGGCGGAGTTTGCCGCATCCTTGGCATCGGTTGCCGATGCTTATGTCAACGATGCTTTTGGCACCGCCCATCGCGCTCACGCATCCACCGAGGGGGTCGCCCGAATATTGCCCTCGGCAGCCGGGCGGCTGATGGAAGCTGAGTTTAACTTTCTCGGAAAAATGATGGAAGCGCCGAAGCGCCCCTTTACGGCCATTGTTGGCGGGGCGAAGGTCTCGACTAAAATCGATGTCCTGGAAAACCTGATTGAAAAAGTCGACAATTTATTAATCGGCGGCGCGATGGCTTTCACTTTCATTAAGGCCCAGGGGATCGATGTGGCTGCCTCAAAAACAGAAGACGATAAGCTGGAGTTGGCGCGCAAAATAATGGTCAAGGCCGTCGATAAAGGGGTCACCTTTATGCTGCCATGCGACTGTGTCGCGGCGGCTGCGTTTGACGACAAGGCACCCCGGGGAATTTATTCGATGGGTGAGATGCCGGCGGGCTGGATGGGCCTCGACGTCGGACCAGCGACTGTTAAAAACTTTTCCGAAATAATTAGTAAGTCCGCCACAATTTTGTGGAACGGCCCCTTAGGCGTTTTTGAAATGGAGCCTTTCGCCGAAGGAACCAAAGGAATCGGCCAGGCTATCGCCGCTAGCAATGCCGAAAGCATCGTCGGCGGTGGTGATTCGGTGGCTGCGGTGCATCAATTTCATCTGGCAGACCAGATGACGCACATATCGACTGGGGGCGGAGCCTCCCTGGAGATGATTGAAGGCAAGCTTTTACCGGGCATCGCAGTCTTATTAAAATAAAGGCAGGTGATGGTGTCAATGCGCAAACCATTGATAGCGGCCAACTGGAAAATGCACAAAAACCGAGGCGAGGCCAAAGAGTTTTGTCAGCAATTGCAGGGAGCGGTCGCGACAGACAAATGTGATATTTTACTGTGCCCTTCCTATACGTCCCTCGAGACTGTCGAGGCTTTTGCCAGGCAAGCTGGTTGGGGGTTAGGGGCGCAGAATTGCTATTTTGAGGCCAAAGGAGCCTTCACTGGTGAAGTATCTTTGCCCCAACTAGTGGATTTGCGCTGTACCCATGTTGTCTTGGGACACTCCGAGCGACGTCAGATTTTTGCCGAGAGTGACGCCGTCATCGCCAAAAAGATATTGGCCGCACTGGAAGCAAGCCTCACCCCGGTTTTTTGTGTCGGGGAAACTCTGGATGAAAGACGCCAGGGCTTGGCATTGCAGCGCTTGGCCGAACAGTTTCAGGCAGTGGC
>CAZWXO010000057.1:0-9396 GCA_964637885.1 uncultured bacterium | reverse complement strand
TTCGGCCGATCTTGATTTAAATCGTTTCGTCATCGCGTATGAGCCGATTTGGGCCATCGGCACCGGAGAAACTGCTTCGGCCGCTGATGCCCAGGAGGCCATTGCCCACTTGCGCTCTTTAGCTTGCGCGAAATGGGGCAGCCAGAGGGCCAGCGATGACCTGCGTATCCTTTATGGGGGCAGCGTCAAACCAGACAACGCGAGGGAATTAGGGCAGCAGCCCGATATCGATGGGGCGCTGGTTGGCGGAGCCTCCCTTGACGCGGCTGTTTTTGCGGCCTTAGTCGCGGAGTATATCAAGGTATGAACCAAGCTGCAGACAAAAAAGTCATTTTAGTAATTATGGATGGTTGGGGGGTGGCTCCGGCAGCGGCTGACAACGCCGTCGCTCTGGCCGCCACTCCTTGTTTCGATCGTTTGCTAGTCGATTTTCCCCACACGACGATTGGGGCTTCGGGAAAGGATGTCGGCCTTCCCAACGGGCAAATGGGTAATTCTGAAGTCGGACATCTCAACATCGGGGCAGGGCGACGGGTACTGCAAGAGCTGAGTCGGATCTCCGAGGCGATTGAAAGTGGCGAGTTTTTTCACAACCCCGAACTCCTGGGCGCTTTTGCCCATGCCAAAGACAGTCATCAAGCCGTTCATTTAGTCGGTTTGATTTCCGACGGAGGGGTACATTCCCACAGTCTGCACCTTCAAGCGTTGCTCGAAATGGCGCGGCAGGCCGATGTCACCGAAGTGTTTATCCATGCAATCCTCGATGGACGGGACACGCCGCCGCAAAGCGCTAAGGCTTACTTGCAGCAGATTCAGCAACGACTGGACGAAAACTTGCCTGGCTCGTTTGCGACTGTTAGCGGGCGTTACTATGCGATGGACCGCGATTCCCGATGGGACCGGCTGGAAAAAGCCTATCGTGCGATTGTTGACGGCGATGGCCCTGTCTTTACCAGCGTCCTAGCTGCGCTAGACAGCGCCTATGCCACGGGGGAGACGGATGAATTCGTGATTCCTCGGGTCATCACTGGATACTCAGGCATTAAGGATCGTGACAGCGTCATTTTTTTTAATTTTCGCCCGGATCGGGTTCGGCAGCTGCCCCGGGCTATGCTCGTCGAATCCTTTGATCACATCCCGAATCGCAGATTACGACAGGATTTATATTGCGTTACTTTTACCAATTACGCTGATGACATTCCGGCTCATGTCGCATTCAAAGCCCAGATATTGAATCAGGGCCTCGGGGAAGTGCTTGCAGAAGCAGGCCTGACGCAGTTGCGGCTGGCGGAAACGGAAAAGTACGCTCACGTCACCTTTTTCTTTAATGGCGGACGCGAACTTGTCTATCCCGGTGAGGATCGGATCATGATTCCCTCGCCCCGCGTCGCGACGTACGATCTGCAACCGGAAATGAGTGCAGCAGCGGTAGCGACTGCGGCCGAGAGGGCTTTGGAAAGCGGCAAATACAACTTGATTGTGGTTAATTTTGCTAATGCGGACATGGTCGGGCATACCGGCATCATGCCCGCCGCCAAGCTTGCTGTTGAGACTGTCGATGCTTGTTTATCCCGTTTAGTCGTTTCGGCGACAGATAACGGTTACGCGATGCTGATTACAGCTGACCATGGCAATGCCGAGCAAATGTTCGACTATACAACGGGGCAAGCTCACTCGGCACATACCTGCAATCAAGTCCCTTTTATTTTAGTTAATTCTTCTAGGGGTGAGCTGCGGACAGGCGGCATACTGGCGGACATCGCTCCGACTATCTTGCAACTGTTGGGTGTCGAGCAGCCGACTTTAATGAGTGGCCAGAGTTTAATCAAAGAATAAGTGAGAGGGATGGTAAAAATGACAACAATAACTGACGTATATGCTCGCGAGGTGTTGGATTCCCGTGGCAATCCCACCGTGGAGGCCGACGTCGTCTTGGCAGGTGGCATTATGGGCCGGGCAATCGTACCATCGGGAGCTTCTACCGGCGCCCACGAGGCAGTCGAGCTCCGCGACGGCGATGCCGCCCGGTATAATGGCAAGGGAGTCCTCAAGGCAGTCGAAAACGTTAATTCCATCATTGCCCCTGAAGTGATCGGCATGGATGCTTTTGAGCAACGCAAACTAGATACGATGATGATCGATTTAGACGGCACGGTCAATAAAGGCCGCCTCGGGGCCAACGCGATTCTGGCGGTCTCGATTGCGGCGGCCAAAGCAGCGTCAACCGCCTTGGGGATGCCGCTGTATCGCTATTTAGGCGGAATCAACGCCTGCATATTGCCCGTCCCTCTAATGAACATTCTCAATGGAGGCAAGCACGCCGACAACAATGTTGATATCCAGGAATTCATGGTTGTTCCTGTCGGTGCCCCATGTTTCAAGGATGCGCTGCGAATGGGTGCCGAAGTTTTTCATGCCTTAAAATCAGTTTTGGCAAAGCGAGGCCTCGCCACATCGGTTGGAGACGAAGGTGGCTTTGCCCCTTCCCTAGATTCTAACGAAGCTGCTTTGCAGGTCATCATGGAGGCGATCCTGCAAGCGGGTTATCGCCCGGGTGACGATATTGCCTTGGCCTTAGACCCTGCGGCGACGGAATTTTTTGAAGGCGGCAAGTACAATCTGCGTGGAGACTCTAAGATTCTCGATTCTGCCGAAATGGTGGATTACTACGCGGCCCTGATCGATAAGTATCCGATAGTTTCTATTGAAGACGGACTGGCTGAGGATGATTGGGATGGTTGGAAGCTGATGACGGATCGATTGGGGAAAAAGATTCAGATTGTCGGCGACGATTTGTTTGTGACCAATCCGGCCCGCCTCGAAGAAGGTATCAAAAAAGGAGTAGCTAATTCGATTTTGATCAAGCTTAATCAAATCGGCACCTTAACCGAGACAATCGACACGATTCAGATGGCCGCCCGTGCCAAGTATACCTCGGTCATTTCCCATCGCTCAGGCGAAAGTGAAGACGTCACCATTGCTGATCTAGCTGTTGGTCTGGGGGCCGGCATGATCAAAACTGGTTCGGCTTCCCGGACGGACCGCATTGCGAAATATAATCAGCTGATTCGTATTGAGGAAGAAATCGAGCCGTTTTCTGTCTATCCGGGGATGCAGGCCTTTTATTCCATTGGGTAGAAAGCGTCGATGACCATTGTCCTCCTGCTTGCAGGGGAGATTGGTATCATGCTATAATGTCACGATAGAAATTTTCGGGGGTGTACTTTTTGTTAGTAATAATTCTGACAGCAGCACATGTATTAGTTGCGATCTCTCTAATTACTTTCATCCTGATGCAAGAAGGCAGCGATGGCGGAATGTCTGGAGTATTTGGCGGCGGCGGCGGAGGTGGCGGAAGCAGCCAGTCCTTTGTTCGTCGTAAGCGTGGGATGGAAGAAAAGATAGTCAGATTGACGGCTGTCTTTGCCGGGTTCTTTTTTGTCTTGGCTCTGCTCGTAGCGATTATCTAGACGCGAAGGCCTGAGACTTGGGTCGCCCCCTCGCCTGGCTTGGGCAAGGGGGCTTTTGTTGTGTTTATGAAATTAACTCCTGGAGGTAGATGCACTGTGGAAAGACAGGCCGCGATGACCTTTTTGAAAGGTCATGTCAAAAATAAAAATTTAATCAAGCACATGGTTGCAGTTGAGTACATTATGGGTGATCTGGCAAAGCGCTTTGAGCAAGACGAGGCGCGCTGGAAGCTGGCGGGTTTGCTCCATGACATCGATTTTGATGCGACTAAAGATGACTGTGAGGCGCACAGCATTGTCGGAGCGCAGATTTTGGCCGATGCCGGCATCGATGCAGAAATCGTTCAAGCTGTCCGCGTCCACAATGAGGTCCATGGTTTCCCCCGGGAGACGCTGATGGATAAGGCCTTGTATTGCGCTGACCCTTTATCGGGTTTTATTGTGGCGGGCGCTTTGATTCATCCTGATAAAAAACTTGCCGCAATCGACGTTCCTTTTTTGATGAAGCGGTTTGGGGAAAAGGCCTTTGCTCGTGGAGCCTCGCGGGAGACAATGGCCGCGTGCTCTGAAATTGGTCTGGAGCTGGAAGATTTTATGGCGGCTGGCCTCACGGCGATGCAAGGCCATAGTGAAGAGTTAGGGCTTTAAAGGTATTAATTTAGTTTACCCATATGAGATGATTAAATTTTAGCGGAGGTGTCCTAAATGATCATAGGTGTACCAAGAGAGATTAAGGCAAACGAGGATCGGGTCGCAATTACTCCCGGTGGAGTAGACATCCTCAAGAGAGCAGGTCACCAGGTATGCATCGAAAAAGATGCGGGGCTAGCAAGTGGAATAACAGATGAGATGTTTGTCAAGGCTGGTGCAGAGATTCTCCCCGGAGCAGCCGATGTCTGGGGCAAGGCTGAAATGATTATGAAGGTCAAAGAGCCCCTGCCCGAGGAATTTGGTTTTTTCCGTAAAGGAATGATTTTGTTCACCTATCTGCATCTTGCTAGCGCTAGGCCGCTGACAGAGGCTTTACTCAGCTCTGGAGTTGCTGGGGTCGCATATGAGACCATCGAAACCAGAGACGGCGAATTGCCTTTGCTCAAACCTATGAGTGAAGTGGCTGGCAAAATGTCTGTGCAGGTCGGCGTGTATTTTCTGCAGCAGGCCAATGGCGGCAAAGGCGTCCTCATCGGGGGCGTTCCCGGCGTTCCTGCCGGTAAAGTTGTTATTATCGGAACAGGCACAGTTGGTACCAGCGCATTGAAGATTGCAGTCGGACTCGGAGCGCAGGTTACTATCGTCGGTCGTAATCTTGAGCGGCTCCGTTACCTGGATGATCTCTACGGTGGACGGATCTGCACTTTGGCCTCAACGCCATACAATATTGCCCATGCTGTGGCTGAAGCGGATCTCCTCGTCAGCTGCGTTTTGGAAACAGGAGCCAAAGCTCCCAAGATGGTCTTGGAAGATATGGTCAATTCAATGGCTCCCGGCTCGGTCATCGTCGATGTTGCCATCGACCAGGGCGGCTCAGTCGCTACCATTGACCACTCCACCACCCACGATAAGCCAGTCTATCTGAAGCACGGAGTCCTGCACTACGCCGTCGCCAATATGCCTGGCGCTGTGGCCCGCACTTCGACCTATGCTTTGACGAATGCGACCCTGCCCTACGCCTTGAAGCTGGCGCAGGAGGGCTTGACCAAGGCTATCCATCGCGATCCGGCCCTGGCAGCTGGAGTCAACACCCTCGATGGAGTGCTCACCTGTGAGCCGGTTGGCAAGGCATTTGACCTGCCGACACGGCCAGTAACAGAATTAATCTAAGAAAGGTATGAGCCCCTTTGGCAACTGGCCAAAGGGGTTTGTTTTAGGAAAGAAAATTGACCAGGAATAAAAGTAAAAACACATCAACCAAGGGAGGCTCCCCTAAAAAAAGCACAGCCAAGCAAGGGAAGAGCAAAAGCGCACCGCCGCCAGCACTGAAACATCATTTCCCGAAGAAAAAGCAGGGTTCAGTCAGCGCGGGTAAAAATACGGTGGCGGGTGACTTCATTGCTAATGCCAAGGGCTTTGGCTTTGTCAATGTCGGGGTCGGCTTGCCGGATGTCTTTATTCCTGCTCCCTTTACCGCCGGAGCCATGCAGGGCGACAGCGTCTTAGTGGAGATCGTCAGCAGTTCGCAGGACGGCCGCAAGCAAGAGGGACGAATCGCCAAAATAACCAAACGCGGGCGGGAAAGCATTGTCGGGCGATTCAAGCGGGGTGATCGGGGAGCAACTGTCATCGTCGAGGAGCGCCGGACATCGATGTCAATATCTGTTTCAGCTAGCGACGACAAAGGCGCCCAGGACAACGACATTGTCGTTGTTCGAATCACCGAATATCCTAAGAATCGCTTTGAGAGTCCTCGTGGCGTTATTGTGGAGGTTCTGGGCCAATCCGGGGCGCAGGGAGTCGATATCACCGCCATTGTCCGCGCGTATCAGCTCCCCGTCGCGTTTTCACCCCCGGCCCTATCCCAGGCGCAGAAGGCTGCTCTCCAGCCTATTTTGGCGACAGAGCCCGGGCGCCTCGATTTGCGGGATGAAGTTATTTTTACCATCGACGGTGCCGATGCCAAAGATCTCGATGACGCCGTCTCCCTTACTCAGATTCCGGGGGACAAGTGGCGTCTAGGGGTGCACATCGCCGACGTTTCATGGTACGTGCGCCCCGGTACCAAGCTGGATGACGAAGCATACGAGCGCGGGACCAGTGTATATTTCCCTGACCGCGTGATCCCGATGCTGCCGGAGAGCTTGTCTAACGGCGCTTGCAGCCTCAACCCGGATATCGACCGCTATGCCTTGGCGGAAGTAATCGGTTTGGATGCCAGCGGCACGGTCGTTGCCAGCAGCTTCGCCGCCAGTATCATACGTTCGCGGATGCGCCTAACCTATGACGAAGTCAATCAATTCTTTGCTGGGCAGGAAGGCCGCCTGACCGGTCCGTCTCATCGGGCCGTTGGCGACAAACTTCAGCAGATGCGCCAGCTCGCCCAGCAATTCATCGACGAAAGAGAATCCCGTGGGGCCATTGATTTTGATTTTGCGGAAAGCAAGATTGTCCTCGATGAAAACGGCAAAGCTGTCGGTATCACAAAACGCACGAGAGGTTTGGCCGAGCGCTTGATCGAGCAATTCATGTTGACGGCCAATGAGGCCGTCGCCAAGCATTTTTCCGTTCTTGAGAAACCCTTGCTTTTCCGGGTGCACGAATACCCTGATAGTGAGGCGATGATCAAGCTCTCGATGTTCCTGGAAGCTTTTGGCTACGAACTTCATGCCGCCGCTAGCGTCGAGCCGCTTGTCTTGCAAAAGATACTGCATCAGGCCGACGGCAAACCCGAGGAGCTGGTGGTGAGTACGATGCTATTGCGCTCGCTGAAAAAGGCCCGCTATGCCCCGGAAAATCTGGGTCATTATGGCCTGGCATCAAAAAATTACGCTCACTTCACATCGCCAATTCGCCGTTACCCGGACCTCGTCGTGCATCGGATGCTCAAGGCTCAGGCGATCAAGGGAGCAGCGGGCAAAAGTTTTCCCGATTATCCTTTGCTGGAGGCGATGGGGCAACACACTTCCTACACCGAGCGCCGCGCTGACGAAGCTGAGCGGGAAGCTGACGATCTCAAAAAAGCGGAATACATGGAAGGTTTTATCGGCGTAAGCTATACTGGTATCATCTCTGGCATTACTTCTTTCGGAATTTTTGTTGAGCTTGCCAATACTGTCGAAGGGCTGATTCCTCTTGACACATTGCCAGGGGATCAGTACGATTTTAACGACAAAGCTTTGGAACTGATTGGGAAAAGGAATGGGGAACGCTATCACATCGGTAAATCTGTTGAGATCACAGTTCAGGCCGTCGATTTGATATCCCGTCGGGTGTACTTTGTCATCAAAGGCTGCGAAGTCGAAGATATCCTGGCTCCTAAAATTCCGGCCAAACCGGCCCCAAAAGTCGTTTCCAGAAAGCGTAGGAGAAGAAAATGATCGACAAACCCATCAAAATCATTACGGATAACCGTCGCGCACGTCACGAATACTTTATCCTCGAAACCTATGAGGCCGGAATCGCCCTCACCGGAACCGAGGTCAAGTCGATTCGGATGGGCCGAGTCAATATCAAGGATAGTTATGCGATGATTCATGGTGGAGAAGTTTATATTGAGAACATGCATATTTCTCCCTACGAACAAGGCAATCGCTTTAACCACGAGCCTTTGCGCCGGCGCAAACTTTTGTTGCACAAACGAGAGATTCGCAAGCTAATTGGTGAGACAATGCAAAAAGGCTTGACCCTGGTGCCGCTAAAAATGTACTTCTCCCGGGGCAAAGTAAAGATTGAAATCGCTGTCGCCAAGGGTAAGAAATTGTACGACAAGCGCCACGATCTAGCTGAAAAAGACGCCAAAAGAGAGATCGACCGCAGTCTTAAAGAGCGCAATCAATAAACGAGGAATGACAATTTAACCTAGTGCCAATAATGGAAGGATGATTTGAATGAAAGTAGTCGCATTTAACGGAAGCCCTCGGAAAAACGGCAACACAAAGCGCGCTCTTAGCGCCGTCCTTTTTGAACTGGAAAAAAGCGGTATCCAGACAGAAATGATTCAGTTGGGCGGTCGCAAGGTATTTGGTTGTCTGGCCTGCGGTGCCTGCCGGAAAAACCAAGACAAGCGGTGTGTCAGGACGGACGACGACATGAATGAACTCATCGCCAAGATGGACGAAGCGGACGGCATCATCATTGGTTCTCCCACGTATTTTAGCAATGTCACGACAGAGGTCAAGGCTTTAATCGACCGCTGTGGCTACGTCTCCCGCTCCAACAATAACGATATTCTGCGCGGTAAAATCGGGGCAGCCGTCGTTATCAATCGTCGGGCCGGAGCCAATTTTGTCTACGCCGCCATCAATTTCTTTTTTGGTATCGCCGAGATGCCGATTGCGACATCCTCTTATTGGAATAGCGGCGTCGCGATGCTGGAAGGTGACGTGGAAAAAGACGAAGAGGGCATGAAGGTCTTTGCCACTCTCGGCGCCAACATGGCGAACATGATCTTGAAATTGCGCTCCTAAGCACCTAGCTATGGGACTGTCGTCCAGGGGCAAGATATGATATAATGAAGTATCGCAAAAGGGCCCGTAATGGTTTCGACGGGGGCTGTTTTGGCGGTGGAAGCTGGCCGAGGTCCCACAAACTCGTTAAACCGTGGAAAAACAATAACTGCAGATAATAATTACGCAATCGCAGCCTAAATAGGGCTGCCGTCGGCCCACCGGTTGTCTGTGCCAGTGGTCACCGGCGTCACCACAGCAGACTGTGCGCCAAATTTCTGGTTAGGGATTAAACGCAAGATCAACTGACCATGTCTTATCCGGATCTCGCCTCTAGGAGCCGGTGTAGACGAGACTAAAGTAGGGGCTGCGCCAGGAGATGCCGCCGTCAGGTGGTTTTCGGACAGGGGTTCGACTCCCCTCGGGTCCACCATAAGCAGCGAGCCAAATCTACGAAGTAGATTTTCGCGAGTCGCTTACGCAGAAGTTTTTTTATAAAAACTTTTGTGATCAATTGAAAAAAGAGTCGAGCAATAGCCCTTCATGGAGGGCTATTTTGTTGTTTAAAGAGTGGTAGAATATGTTTTGGGGAGATGGTGGGGAAGCATCGATAGAATGTGAAGAATTTTATTCCATACTAAATAATATAGACGGGAACGGAAAAAGTATTGATATTGAAGAAGTTTTAGATGATGTGAGATCATTTTTTGAGACATATATGAGAGTGGCAGAACAGCAACGAAAGGAGCTGGAGAGTTATAAGAATTATACAGTCGCTTAAAATCTACTAAATTTTTGAGGAGTAAAAAAAATGGCATCCACATATA
>CAZWXO010000056.1:10800-14524 GCA_964637885.1 uncultured bacterium | reverse complement strand
TCATCAAACCACAAATAGCGGCGGAATTCGGGGCGCAACGTGACGAATAAACGGGCGACAGTCTCTGCCAGGCGCATGCTGTCGTGGCGATAGGGGCGATTCAAATCAGCCACACTGCCGAAGAAACAACTGACTCCCATTTTGACAATATCCGAATAGTCCTTGCGCCCAAAGTGTCGCCCAAGTAAATTATAGCCCCCGGCTGGAGCACTTGGAGAATCGCCTTCGTTTATTATAGCATAATCAACAATTTTTCCGGCGTGAGACAGGACTGCTCGAAGATGATCGGCCTCAGTAAAAGCCTCAGTTTCTCCAGGCTGCGTCATCGTGTTACAAATCAAAACCCGCGGTGCTTTGGACAGCGACAAGGCCATTCTTATTTCCGGCACGAGGAGATTGGGAATCAAGCTGGTGAAGAGGCTACCCGGCGCATATAAAATCAAATCCGCGTCTAAAATCGCTTCGAGCGCTTCCGGAGTCGCCGGTGGATCGGGCGGATCAAGGCTTAGACACTCAATGCGCCCGCCTGCCTTGGATATCTTGGACTCGCCCCGGACAATCAAGCCGTCGGCAAAAGTCCCAATTAGGTGCACATTCGCCAAGCTCATCGGAACAACCCGGCCCAGCGTTGCAAGCAGACGACTGGCTTCGGTAACCGCGGCCAGAAAATCGCCTTTTTGCTCCGTCAGCGCCGTTAAAATCAAATTACCCAGGCTATGCCTGGCTAAATCCCCTTCGCCTTTAAAACGATAGCGCAAAATACCTTCCAGCTGGCTTTCCCGCTCAGCCAGCGCCAGCAGGCAGTTGCGGATATCTCCCGGCGGCAGCATCCCAAAGTCTTCGCGAAGCTTACCCGAACTGCCGCCGTCGTCGGCCACGGTGACAATCGCTGTAATATTGGAGGAAAAATGTTTGATCCCCTGCAAAAGAATCGGAAGACCCGTGCCGCCGCCCAAGGCGACGATGCGCGGCCCCCGGGCGAGCAGCCGCCGCTTTAAGAAACTGTCCATCGCCTGATTGGGCTCCGGCAAACCGACGATCTGGAACAACTCATTCATGATATAGCGAAAAGCAAGGGAAGAAATTAGAACGCCCGTCAGCAAAACCGCAATCGCAATGTAAAAAATTTCAACTAAGTTGAGGTAACGGCCGGAAACCAAACTCAAAAAAATGCGAACTTCCCCTTGGAAGACAACCGCTAAAACTATTCCCAGCCCCAGCCCTGCCACTAGCACCCCAATGGCAAAAAGCAGCAGCCAGCGCTTGATTCCTAAGCTGATCAGCAAAACAAACTTTAGCCGCTTCATTCGCCGGGGCTCTCCTTGGCCATGTCCCGATGTTGTAATTGCACGAAATGCTTGTTGCTTTGCAAATGACCGGCCAGCTTGATGGCAACTGCCACTGAGCGATGTCTACCCCCCGTGCACCCGATAGCGATGGTGAGATGGGTTTTGCCTTCCTTGGTATAGGGCACAATCAACGATTCGATCAACTCGAGAAAGCGCTGAATAAAAGTACTGGCGACATCGGTGGAAAAGACATAATCGCGAATTAAATCGCTCTCTCCGCTTAGTTGGGTCAATTCCGGAACGTAGAACGGGTTAGGTAAAAAACGCACGTCAAAGACGATATCGGCGTCGACAGGCAAACCAAACTTAAAGCCAAAAGATTCGACGGAAATGAGAAAAGCGTTTTTACCGTAATGACTGATAAATGAATTGGTCAGCTCTTCTTTGAATTGCTGGTGGGACAGGTCAGAGGTATCGATGACTTTGTTGGCCATCCCGCGCATTTCCTGTAAGAGAACCCGCTCTTTCCGAATCCCCTCCGGGATATTTCCCGTCACGGCCAGTGGATGGCGCCGCCGTGTTTCTTTGAAACGGCGCACGAGAATATCCGAGCTGGCTTCGAGGAAAAGAATCCGGTACGCAATCCCCATTTGTGTGAGTTCATCAAGTGCGGCGACGGCGTGCTGGAAAAATGTCCGGCCACGAATATCCACCACCAGAGCAGCCCGACGAATCCGACCCTCGGATTGAAGACATAGCTCGGCAAACTTGGGAATCAGGCTCGGAGGAATGTTATCGACACAAAAATAACCTAAATCCTCTAAAAACTGAACGGCTTTGGTCTTCCCGGCTCCGGCCATCCCGGTAATGATGACAAAATCATCTTCCTGGGCTGATTTTTCACTAGATTCCTGCTGCTCCATCACATCAAGTCCTCTCTCTTTTTGCGCCGCTCGGCGAGATAATCGTCGATGCGCTGACACGATGTGTTCAATAAACGTTCTTCTTTTATACCGGCCGCCATCGCCATCTCCAAGGCAGCTTCGATTCGGCCCACATCGAAGGAGATATGGGCATCGCTACCCAATGTGACATAGGTATCGTAAGCAGCGGCCAGCCGGGCAAAGCTAGTGCAGTTTGCTTTCGAACCAGTACGCGTCACCGTTAACGAGCTGTTGTTGAGCTCGATGGCCGTCCCATGTTTTGCGGCATGGGCGATGACCGCTTCAATATTAACCGGAAAAAGCGGATTACCCGGATGGACGATGACGTCGACATACGGCGACTCGATCGCCTTTAATAGCGCCGAGGTGTTTTCTTCTTCTGACAGTTTCTGGGGAAAGGTACGTTTATGGAGTCCAGCCAAAACAATATCCAGTCTAGTTAATAGATTTAGGGGCAAATCCAAGTCTCCATTGACGTTAGTAATGTTCGCCTCAACACCACGGAGAACCCTCACCCCGCTGATGACGCGTGGAATTACCACTAAATTTTTAAAATAATATGGATGAGCGCTCCCAGGCATCGACGGGCCATGGTCCGTAATTGCAATCATTTCAAGACCCATTGCTGCTGCGGCAGTGGCGTTCTCCTGTACGGTGCTGTAGGCGTGACCGCATGAAATTGTATGAACATGTAAATCGGCTACCACCGCTAGCTCACCCATTTAAGTCACTCCCTTTTCTCAGACTCAGCCGTGACATGATAGATATAGTCAAATTTATTGCGATAAACATTATCGTAGATCTCATCGACTGAAATACATGGAATATCCTCTGTGGCAATTGCTGCAAAGAAAATGGGGTCAGGAGTAAAGACTTTATTAAAGCGAAAATAGAATGCCTCGCCATGCTGAGCAATCTTTTGCAACAGTGGATAGATTTCTTCAAGTTCAATTCGCTGTAAACAAAATATCTGCATGTTTTTTTCGGCATCTATGAGTTGCCGCTCGCCCTGGGCATCGTGAATTCGAGGAATCCCGTCAACGCCATAGGAAATCTTTTTAGAGTCATGGATATCCCGGCGCACAAAAACTATCTCTGCCAAAGCGTCGAGAGGAAAATTGGCCGAAAAACTGATGATCTGATAGCGCCCAAAAGGCAAATCTCGATTATCCTCAAAGGGTTTGTCCGGTTTTTCACGATATTGCCAATGCAGTTCCTGCTGACCGTCCATAGGTATCCTCCCCATTAATCTTTTACTATCTAATTGTACCTGATAGACATCATCAAGCAAAGTATCTTTACACAAACATTTATCGGGGATGGGGTTGTGACGGGGATGAGCCCGTAACCGCCCCACCTTTGTCACGCTAAAGCTGGATAAGGCACGGGCACGGCCCCAAATTCCCCGAAATGATAAATCCAAGCGGAGCTGACCTTGATCTGGCGAATTGTTTCAACGGCGCGGCAGTACGTCTCGACCTGGAAAGCATA
>CAZWXO010000056.1:0-10790 GCA_964637885.1 uncultured bacterium | reverse complement strand
TTGCTCCCGGGTGAATCTGCCCCGTCTTGTAATCGACGACAACGGCCGAGCCGTCAGCCAGGATAAAATACAAGTCAAGCTTGCCCTGGATCAGGATCTCGCCGGGATCGATCCCAGCCATACCATGGGGCAAAGCATCGAGACGCAAGACGAATGGTGCCTCGCGATAAATTCGCTCCGCCTGCTGCAGCTGCTGCCCCAGTGGGGAATTAAAAAACCCGCTGAGGATCTCCGGCGCCAATAATTTTGCCTCCTCGGAGGTGATATGGCCGGAGGCGACCAACGCAACGATTTTCGCCACAACATCTTTTTTCGAAAAATTGCCATCCAGGGCGATGTATTGCATAAAGCTGTGAATCGCATTCCCGCGCAGCAGAGCCTGGGAATTATTTTCCCCGGCGAGATAGCCCTCGATAACAGACCGAGCCAGCCCGTCCGACGAATTTTTGCCCTGTAGCCAGCCCTGCAAGGCTGTCACAGCCAGCTTGGAAGGCAACGGCAGCGCAGTCGCGAACGGATACTCCCAATTTAAGGCCTCAGGCAGCTGCAAGTCGGGCTTTTCGCCGGTCGCCTCCGCCGGGCCTGGCTCCTCGAGCACAATTGGCGCCGGTTTTTGCGCCCCTGCCAGCTGGACGCACCACCCCCGGCGCTGCATGAGGGCCTTTGCGGGCTCCGCCGTCATCGCAAAATCCGGCATCTCCCCAGCAACATCCTGGCACAAAACAGTCATAATCCAGTCCAGCCAATTATTCATCCCCGGAGTGACCGCCATCGATTGCCGCCATGTCCCGCCCATTTTCCCGGCCACATCATCACACCCGACAACCAGCAATTTCTCCTTAGCCCGGGTCAGCGCCACGTAAAGCAGCCGCATTTGCTCGGCTCGTTGCTCGGCACTAATCTGCCGGCTGATGACGTGTCGCGGCAAGGTATCGAATTTGATGCGCTTTCTGGTATTGAAAAACCGTAAACCAATGCCAAAGCGCTGGTGTACAAGCAATTCCTTGCTGCTGTCCTTCTGGTTAAAGGTGCCCCCGGCCCGGGGAATGATGACGACAGGAAATTCAAGGCCTTTGCTTTTGTGAACCGTCATCAGCCTGACCAAATCTTCCCCCTCACCCATCAGACGAGCCGAGCTCGCATCTCCCCCCACCAGATTGACATCCTTTAAATGCCGGAGCACCTCCGCCAGCCCCGCCTTGCCAATCGCTACCAGGGACCGCACCTGCGCGATAAAAAGACGCAGATTAGCATGACGCTGCTGTCCGGCAGGCATCGCCGACACAAAATGCAGATAGCCGCTTTGGAGCATAATCTGCCAGATGCATTCATCCAGCGGCTTCGCCTGCAAGATTGCTTGATGCTGCCGCAAGGTCTGGAGAAACTTGTGGCCTTTAGCCGCTGCCTCCGCGGACTCGCCGGTCAGCCATGCCACAAAAGATTGATGAAAGAATTCTTCGGGATAATCCAGGCGAATCCGGGCCAGCTCGTCGACAGTAAACCCGCCGAAGGGAGACCGCAAGGCCCCTAAGAGCGGCAAATCCTGCTGAAAGTTGTCGATGATATTGAGGTAATCAAGGAGCAACAAAATTTCGACGCTCTGAAAAAAGCCCGCTTCATCATCGGCAAAAACGGGAATACCATAGCTGCGAAAAATGCGCAAAAAGGCTTCGCCCCAGACCGGCATGCTACGAAAAAGCACGGCAAAATCCCGCCACGGCCGTTGCCCGACCTCACGCTCCGTCAGCAGCCACCGTGCCGCGGCGTGGGCTTCAGCTTCGGCATCGCTGAGGACTTCGATTTCGTCGTCAGCTTCACCGTCATCTTCCCGTGCAGGGGTGGATTTATCGACCAATAGGACAGTACAACGATCGCTTACCGCGTCTGGGCCGCACGCTTCCGGGCTTTGCAGCTCCGCTTCCGGGCCATAGTTGGTTTCAAATCGATCCTCCTGCATCAGAGCCCGAAAGATGACATTAATTCCGTTGAGCAGATTAGGCCGGCTCCGGTGATTCTCCCATAAGTCGACCCGGACACTGGACGCCTCCGGATCAGAACTGCTTGCGGAGCAGTGCTGCAAAAACAAGGCGGGGTCGGCCATGCGAAAGCGGTAAATGCTCTGCTTGACATCCCCCACGCGAAAGACGTTATCGCCCCCGGCGACCAAGGCGATTAAAGCCTCCTGCACTCCATTGGAATCCTGGCATTCATCGACAAGAATGTGATGAAACTGCTGCCGATAGACGGCCTGCACCTGGGGTGAGCCAAGAGCCTTCAAGGCCAGATGCTCAAGGTCGTTAAAATCTAGAATATTACGCTCTTGCTTTAATTGATTAAAGATATCGTCATAGCACAACAGCGCCTGCTGCAGCGACGCCAAGACCGGCTTTAAGCGGCCCAACTCCCGCTCCATCGTATCGACCCGACGCGAAGTAAAAGCTGCGACATCAGCCTTGATCAACTTGCGCAGATCCGTCCGTAAATTCATATAGGGCGCTTTAAATTCATCCGGCCAGATAACTTCCTTGCGTTTCAGGCGGTTTAAGGGATAAAACCCGTCTCCGGCCACAAAGGCCTTGATGGTGCTAAGAAAACCCTTCAACCCGGCATCGGCGCTTGTCAGCAGTTCGTTTAGTGCCTGGGCGTCGTGGGCGAGGGCCGCCAGTCGCGACGGACCATAACCCTCTGCTGCGGCGACACGCTGCATCACAACCAGCTGATTATGCGCATCCCTTAGCTGCGACTGCCATTGCCGCAACCATTCCCGGCCCCAGCTTGTAGCCGCAAGGCCGCCAGGACAATCGTATTCGTCAATCTTACTGGCGAGCCACTGCCAAGGGTCCGGCAGACTGCGAATAAAGCGGTAGGCGTCGCTGATAAGTTGGCGCAGATTGCGGGTATCCTTGAAGCTGGAAAAAGCGAAGGCTAACTGGCGGAAATCCTTGTGCTCCTTGGCCAGCATGATTTCCAGGCACTCGTTCATCGCCGTCTCCGCCAGGACTCTGACCTCGTTTTCATCGCCGATGCGAAACATCGGGTCACATCCGACACTGCTAAACTCCCGGCGGACCAGCTCGTTGCAGAACGAGTGAAAGGTGCTGATTTTTGCCCGCGGCAGCTGCAACAGCTGCCGATTAACCCATTCACGGTCTTCCTGGGAAATACCTTTGTCTTCGGCGATGCCAGCCAAAGTGCCGGCGATGCGCTGACGCATCTCCGCCGCCGCTGCCTTGGTGAAAGTCAGGACAAGTAGCCGGGATATTTCCAATTTGTCCTTGGCAATCAAGCTGACGACGCGCTCAGTCAAGACGCTGGTCTTACCCGTGCCGGCCGAGGCCGAAACAAGGACATTGCGCCCGCGCAAATCGATGGCCGTCAGCTGCTGCGGATTGTATTGTGGCTTGCCAGTACTACTCATTGTGATCGCCTCCATCGAGAATGCCGACGAGGTTTTTATCCTCGCGCCGCTGTAACTGGCGAAATTGATTATCCGGCATGCGGGGGTCGAATTGGCACAAGCTCCTATAATCACAAAACCTGCAGGCTGTCTCCTGAGCCATTTTATACGGAGAGGCGCTGCATTCCCCCCGCCTTATCGCGCCTGCGGTAGTCGCCACCTTGTCCAGCACAAGACTTAGCAGTTTCTCCATCTGTGGCGGGGCCAGCAGATTACTACTGGGAGTTTTGCCTGTCTTAAGATTAATCAGGGACGAAGTCCCCTTGCCCTCAGCACTGACGAGCTGCGGATCCATCTCCGCCAGCACCTGCGCGTCATTGAGGGCGTAGCCCTCCATTTTCAGCTGCTCCGAAAGGTTGACAGACTGCGTTTCGTCCGCAACTTCCTGGATTGCATCCACCAAGGGACTATAAAACATTCCTGCCAGCCGGTAATGTCCCCGCAGCGCCGCTAAATACAGGGGCAGCTGCAGCTGCAAGCCTTCCAGCATCATCCCCAGCCCTTTTTTAATCTGCCCCGATTTATAATCGATGACCCGGGCATACTCGGGACCGCCGCTGCCGGCCTGCCACGTATCGACACGATCAATCGCTCCTTCGATAACGACGGACAGATCTCCCTGAGAAAACGTCAGGCCAGGCAACACCGAATCCGTTTGGGAGCCAAAGCGGGCCTCAAACATCTTGGGGGTAAACCCGGCCGCGATATGTCCGTAAAGGCCTTGCCCAATCACTGCCGCAGCCTCCAGAATGCGCTCACGTTGCCACTGACCCAGATTACTCTCGATAAAAATACCATTTTGAAACGCATCTAATTGCCGCTCCATGCGCTGCCGCAGATGCGATAAATAAAACTCGGCATCGCCATTACGGGCAGCCTGACACATTTCCTGACCAGCTTGGGCCAAGACCTGGTGAAAGATATTGCCAATGCTCCCTGCCTTGAGCTCATGCACTTCCCGATCCTTAGGACGCAACCCGTACTTGACGAGATGGGCGAAAGGACACTGGCAAAATAGCTCAAGACGGCTGGCGTAGGTAACTATCGGCGAAGGAAATAATTTCGCGGCGACTTCCGGCTGCAAGCGACGCTGTAGATTGCTGTATTTCGCTCCGTCCTGGCAGCTTTGGGCAAAGAGAGCCCAATCAGGAACGTCCAGATAGTGCTCCACGAGCCCGTGCCAGTCTTCTCCCTGAAGCGCCGCCGTGCCCTGAAGATTAAATTCCCGCAACTTCTGCGCCGCCGCATAAAGCGACGGAATAGGCGCCACCTGATCTGCCAGCGGACGCTGCCAAATCTCAACGGCGGTTACCTCGGGGCTCCGGGGCAGCAACTGGCGCATTTGATGATAAAAATATGACGGCCGCAAAGCCTTGCCTGCCTCGTCAGCTTGAGCATAGGATATCGACAGAAAATCCATTGAGCGGGCAATACTGGCGTAAATGCCAAAGACCTGCTTGACAGTCTCATCGTCAGATAAACCCATCGGCAATCCGAAGGCTGTCAGGGCTTCTATTTCCGCGTCCCCAAAGACGGTCACGTTTTCCGGTGACTTCGGGAAATTGCCGTCGTTGGCCCCCAAAATAAAAACCGCTGCGGCGCGTCGAGAGCGCGAACGAACCAAATCACCAACCGCCACGCAATCCGAACTGGCCGGAATAATCCCGACCTCCTTGCCCGTCAGCCCCGCCAGCAAAAGCGCCAGGAAATCGCGAGTGCTGACCAGGCAGTCGCCACCGGCCAATGCCGCCTGCCCCAACAATTCCTCAATAACCTGGGGAATCTGAGCAAACTCGGCTGCCTCGTCGTAAAAAGTCTGCTGTTGCAGCTCCTGAACATAATCTTTGATTCGTTGTTCAAAATTCATCTGTTGCAGATAGCGAAGGATCAAATCTGATATTTTCAGCAATGGCATCCCTGTTTTAGCAGCCTTCACGTGGAAGGCCTTGTGCAGCTTAAGCAGGGGGGCTAGATACTCTTGCTTTAGACTCTCCCCGCGCCGATCGGCCTCGCTTGCGCCAAGGCTCCAGTCTTTGTCCCAATGAGAGCGATAGCGAATCCCCCGGGCCAGACAATAGTTTTCAAAAAAACTGATCTCTTCCCGTTCCATCCCCGCTAGACCCGTCTTTAAAACCGAAATAACCTGCTCTCCCGACAGCCGCCCCAAAGCCGCCTCCATCGAACCGATCAAAAAACGCACCGCAGAGTTGTGCAGTAGGCCGCGCCTGGCATCGAGAAAAAATGGAATGCGGTACATCGGGAAAATGCGTTGAATAATTCCGTTATAGCGGTCGGCGTCGGCGCAGACCACCGAGATATCCTGCCAGCGTCCTCCGCTATTTTGCACATAACGGACAATCTGGCAGGCAAGATCTTCAACCTCGATTTCCGGATTGCGCGCCACGACAAATCTAATGCCGGAAATTTGCTGACTGCTTGGTTGCAATGGCAAATTAAACAGCTGTTTTTCTAAAAAACCGGCCGCCTTAATACCACTTGGAGCATCCTCCCCCGGTTCAAGCTGCTGCCGCTGAATAGCCAGCCCTCGGGTAGTCAAAGCCTCGGTAAAAAAAGCAATCCCTTGCGCAGCAGGGCGAAAAACGTATCCATCGCTACGCCCCGGAGTGTCGTCAAATGTCAGGGCGCAAGTCACCCTCTCAACCTGGAGCGCCAGATCCGCTAAAAATTCCGCCTCTTTGCGGCTAAAGCTGGTAAAGCCGTCCACCCAGACAATTGCCCCGGCCAGCGACGGGCACCGCGGCATCGCCTCTCCGACTATCTCCAGCAAGTCTTCGCTGGACATGAGCTCATCCCCGGCATTTTCCTGGGCTCTTTGCCAGACCAGCGCGACATCGTGAAGTTTTTCCGCCATCGACTTGGGCACTTCCGGGCGGCCCGCCGCATGGGCAAACTGTCCCGAGGTCACTCCAAAGGCGCGGGCGCTCCCAATTGTCGCGTCAATTTTTTGCAGGAATCCGACTCGCTGATAGCTGGCGGAAAAAGCCAAGAGCTGGTCCGCCACCTCTTCCGAGGCACCTTTGAGTAGCATCCGCCGTCCATGTTCATCCAGCACATTAAGGTGTGACTGCCCGCTCTCTTCCTGTAGGCGCTGCACTAGCCGGCTAAAGCCCAACACTTCCACATCCATCAGCCCTGGGGTCTGTAAATAATGCAGGAGATCTCTTTCCGTCTGCAAAGTAAATTGGTCAGGCACTAAAAGCACCCGCCAGTGATCGCGGCCGCTGGCGAGGCTTTCCTTGATCTCCTTGAATAAACGCAGGCTCTTGCCACTACCGGCCCGCCCCGTCAAAAGGTTGAATTTATCCATCCCGGCAGCCTCCCCACTATCACTAACTATTATAATCTATCGGAATGGGATAAAATATGAAAAAAGCTCACATCATGATTGAACAAAAAACCAGATGAACAGCTTCAAACGATGGCAAAAAAAGGCCAGTCACATTCAAGGGCAAGACTCTAGTGTGGCTGGCCGTATTGCCTTAAATTATTACTTGCAGTAAAGCATCGTCACCGATTATATCTATATCATCCCGATGCGTTCACTGTTATACCAAACCAAAATATTTCTCAAAGAACTTCATCAGCTTCTCAATAACCGTCTGCTTCTTAGCTGCTCGATCACCGCCACCAAAGCGTGAAGCCGGTGGCATGATCTTGTCGATGTCGGTGCCGGTTGTCTTGAGTGTGCCATCGCGGAAGGAATTGTCGATAAACCGCTTTGTCTCTTCTTTTTTAAGCTTTTCCACGCTGATGAGCTCCGCCAGGTCGTTTTCTTTCTGCTCATGGACAAACCTGCGCCAGTCTTCATCCACCCTAGTGGAAGCATTGACTGTGTCGATAAAGTGCTCGATAAGTTCCTTTTTACTACGAAGCTGGATGCTGGAACCAACTGCTTTATCGATGGAAACAAGGATGCTCTTATCCTCACAGTTGGAAGCGTGGTACTTGGCCACCAGCATGAGAATGTAGTCGATATTTATTTCCACCTGCCGGATCAACTCGATTTCAAAGACGATATCGTCATTGATCTTTTCCTTGTCGCCGAGGCCAGGGGATTGATACAGATCGAGATACACGCTCTGATAGTCCTGATAATCCCGATTAGTCAAAATCTCATTTCCGGGGAAATTATCAAAAGCAGTCAGGATATTCTTCAGCCGCAGGATAGCCCCGAAAAGACGAATAAAGTCTTTCTGGTCTTGTTCTCCGATAATGGCCTTACCTAAAGGAAAGCGCTCTGCCAACTCATCAATCAACTCCCGATAGCCGGGCTGATGCTTGCCGCTTTCATCAAAGCCATTATAATACGCCTCGTAGCTTTTCAAAAGGACAATGCTGCCGGCGTCCTTGTCGCCAAAGAGGGCGATGGCCTCGTCTGTTTCTTCCTGTAAATCCCGAAAGCAGACAATATTGCCATAGGTCTTGACCGAGTTTAAAATCCGGTTGGTGCGGGAGAAAGCTTGAATCAAGCCATGCTGCTTGAGATTTTTGTCTACCCATAAAGTGTTGAGGGTCGTGGCGTCAAAACCGGTCAGAAACATATTGACGACTACCAGCAGATCGACCTCGCGACTTTTCATGCGCATGGACAGGTCTTTGTAGTAATTTTGAAACTTATCCGAGGAAGTATCAAAATTGACATTAAAGTCGGCATTGTAATCAGCAATGGCGGACTCCAAAAAGTCACGGGAAGACTGGTCCAGGCTGTCCGTGTCAAAGCCTTCGTCCGGGAATACATCCTCTGGATCAGCCTCATTGGCGCTGTAGCTGAAGATAGTCGCCACATTGAGCTTGCGCCCGCCCTCGTCCATCTGTTTTTTTAGCTCCGTGTAATACATCCTCGCTACAGGAATCGAGCTAACCGCCAAAATGGAGTTAAACCCTGCTACCCGTTGCCCTTGCAGGGAATAGAAGCTGCTGCGCTTGGTCTTCTGGTCAAAGTGGGCGAGGATATAGCTGACGATCTCACGAATCCGGCTGGGGTCAGCCATCGCCTTTTCCGTATCGATAGAGGAAACGCTTTTGTCCAGCACATCGTTTTTCATCTTTATGGTGTTGATGTAGTCGATGCGGAAAGGCAACACGTTTCCATCATTGATGGCATCCACGATCGTATAGGTGTGCAGGGCAAGAGTTCTTTTACCAAACTGATCCGGCTCCCCACCGAATGCTTGCGGCGTGGTCCTCATCAAGGGATTGCCCCCGCTTCCGGCATTAGCGGCAAAGATGGGGGTTCCCGTAAAGCCGAACAGGTGATAATGTTTAAAAGACTTGACGATTTTGCTGTGCATATCACCGAACTGCGAGCGGTGGCACTCGTCAAAGATGATCACCACGTGCTTTTTAAAGACTTCATGACCCTTGTTCTTCGTCACAAAAACGTCCAGCTTCTGAATCGTGGTGATGATGATATGAGAGGTATTATCCCCTAGTTGCTTATGCAGGATTTTGGTTGAGGTATTGCTGTTAGCGGCACCCTTCTGAAATCGATCGTACTCCTTCATCGTCTGATAGTCCAAATCCTTACGATCGACGACAAACAGCACCTTATCGATATCGGGCAGAGCCGAAGCGACTTGAGCTGTCTTAAAGGAAGTCAGGGTCTTGCCACTGCCGGTGGTATGCCAGATATATCCCCCCGCCTCAAGGGTGCCGGTTTTCTTGTAATTGCTGGCGATCT
This sequence comes from uncultured bacterium, assembly GCA_964637885.1. Classification (GTDB taxonomy): domain Bacteria; phylum Bacillota; class CAZWXO01; order CAZWXO01; family CAZWXO01; genus CAZWXO01. The sequence continues at coordinate 1,632 of CAZWXO010000056.1, read as the reverse complement.
CAATGCGGGAAAGGATGCGCTCCGTCGCCGCAATCTGATAAGGGCGCATCACCAAGAGTAAATCCTCAGAAGTGAAGACACAGTATTTTGTCAGCACATTCAGCAAAGTGTGTTTAGCCAGAAATGTCCGGGTAAAGTCAACGAGATCCGCAATGGCTTTATTAGTTCCATCCGCCCAGTAGGAGGTGAACTCAAAGCTGTTGCTGGTCTTTTTACTTTTTTTGCCCTCCCCCTCGGTGTTTTCTTTCACATGGCTTGCCCGAGTGGTGTTTGAATAATATTTAGTGTGGGTGCCATTGGAGATGATGAAAATCTGGACATGCTCGAAAAGACCACTGGCTGCCCAGAAGCTGTCTCGCTGATAGCGCTTGATTTGATTAAAGGCCTCTCGGATGGCAACGCCTCGGCGTTTAAGCTCAATATGGACCAGGGGCAATCCATTCACCAGGATAGTTATATCATAGCGGGTGTCGCGAGCACCTGCTATTTCCTCCTGCCTGTCGGCAGAAACGGCATATTGATTAATCACCTGGAGGTGGTTGTTGTGGATGTTCTTTTTGTCGATGATGGCGATATTTTTGGTTAAGCCATTATCCAGCTTGAAGCTATGGCGCTCATCGATTTGAATCTTCCGGGTTTTTTCCACAATCCCTTCATTTTTATTGATCAGGTATTCGTTGCACAAACGTTCCCACTCACTGTCGTAAAACTTATACTCGTTGAGCCTTTCAATTTGAGAGCGGAGATTTGCAACAAGTGTCGCTTCGCTCTTGATGTTTAAATATTCATAGCCTTGTTCTTGCAGACGCTTAATAAAATCTTCCTCAAGCTGTGCCTCGGACTGATAGAAGTTTGAACAATCATATTCGGCTACGTATTCAGCAACAACTGTACTTTCGTTAGAGGCAGCCACGATATTGTACAAACTCATGCTCTCGCCTCCTTAGTGTCTGCCTCTTTAACGGGAAAGGTCAATAGCTTGTCCCGGTAATATTCGTACTGCTTGCGCCTTGCCTCGATTTCGGCGGGCAGGCCGCTGGTTAGGTCGTTGCAGAGAGTGTCGAAGCGATCGAGGATGGCAACGATGCGTTCTTGTTCCTCTAGGGATGGAATAGGAATTTTCGCCTTATTGATATTATCGTTATATAACCTAGCAATAGTACCACCATTTGAAACTGCCCAAGGTTTCATAGAATAGCAATAATTCAAATATTTGTTTAGGACCTTACTCTCTTCATTATCAATCCAAACGATATTTGAGTCCTGATAATATGCTGGATCTCCATCGTATATTACAGTTCTTCCGATCGTGCCCGCTGCTGATATTAGAACATCACCTTTCTTTGGAAAGGAATAAGTTTTTCTATACTCATCATACTTTTCTTGCATAATATAAGCATCAGGCTCTCTCCCAAAGGTTCCAATTTTAAAAAATGGCACATCACCTTCAGGACTTGTTTCTGCCTTCATTATTCTCTTACACATTGAAACGCGGCCAACTTCGCCTAATGTGATCCATTTATAGGGAACATTTCGTTGTCCGTCAAAATTTAAGAGTAATTTTTTATAATACTCATACTGCTTCTTCCTCGCTGTAAGTTCTGCTGTAAGTTCTGCTGTAAGTTCTGCTGT
>CAZWXO010000055.1:0-14785 GCA_964637885.1 uncultured bacterium | reverse complement strand
CGACACAGCCGGATTATCCTCGGTATTAATCAGAAAGGCCCGATTATTAGGCACGTTGTAGGGAAGCATCACGTCCCGGGCGACTTCTGTGATTATATTTCCCGTATTGCCAGGGAAATTAGCGCCCTTGGATGTTAAATCGTAGGGCTTTAAATTGGAGCGGTAACCGCCAAAAATGTAACGCCCTTCATAACTGGAGTTGCCGATTTCCACCATGTGCTGCAAGAGCTGATCGATCTCTTTGGCCATGCTCTGGCGCTGCTCTTCGTCGTAGACGCCGTTGGCTCCCTGCACAGCCAGCTCCTTAGCCCGGATAATCGCCTGATTAGCCTGATCCAAGGAGGTGTCCGTTATATCCAGCCACGTTTTCGCGTAGCCGGAATTACGCGTGTACTGCTCGTTCTCGACTTTATTATCGCGAATCCGCAGAATCCGCGCCAAAGCTACCGGATCATCAGAAGGCCGGTTGACCCGGCTCATCGACGAGAGCTGCTCATAGGAACGGTCAATCGACCCCATCGCACCGTTGAGGTTACGCATCATTGTGTTGACCATCATCATATTCGTTATCCGAGTCATTTTCAGCACCACCCTTTTTTTCAATGCACAATTCACAATGCACGATGCACAATCAAGAATTAGAACTGTGATTGAATTCATCCTAAAATTCTATTTTCCCAAGATGATTACTCGACATCCACACGATGCACAATTTGCAAATCCATCATGAACAGCTAATTATTATTATGGTTGAATTGCTATGCAATACTATATGTTGAAAACCACTTTAATAATCCTCAATTATTAATTCCCAGTGCCTAATTGTGAATTGTGAATTGTGAATTGCCTAATTGTTTTGTTTGCCAACAAAACAATTAGGCACAAGATTACCTGCCAACCAGGCCTAGCCGGTTCACGATGATATCCAGCATTTCATCCATCGTCGTCATCATCCGAGCGGCGGCATTGTAGCCGTGCTGGAAGCGAATCATATTAGTCATCTCTTCGTCGAGGGAAACCCCCATCACCGACAGCCGCATTTGATCTATTTGAGTAATCATCGCATCCTGATTGGTGACCATATTGTTGGCCTCGTTAGCGTCGACCCCCAGCTTGGTTAAAAGCTTGCTGAAATAATCCATCAGGCTGGCACCGAATTCGACTTTAAATTCGTAACTGTAGGTGATATCGTCGTCCGCATCAGTCGTTCCTTGATTATCGACGACATAGGCCCGCAAATTGCCGTTGGTGTCGTAAGCCAGATAGGCATCCTGGTAATTGGGGTCCGGCAATCCATTGATGTCGTAGACCTGCAAGCGGTCATCTCCAGGCGGATACTTATATTCCCAACCGGTGGCGGTATATTCCATCTCGACTGCGCGGTATTGGTTGCCCTTGGCGTCGTAGAGACGGTCGGCCGCCACATCGTTGATGATGATTTTATCACCAACCTGCGGCGGGAAAAAAGAAGGAAGCGGAGTTAAATCGGGCGTGTCAATACTTATTGTAGGTACACCACCTGTGTTGTTGTAAGTGGCGATTCCCCCAATACCAGCATTGTTGAGAGGGAGAGTTGCCCCGTTTCGCGTGATGTTGAATCGGCTCGAAATAACAGCACCATCAGCCAGGGGAGTCAAAACTCCGGCATTAGAGTAGTAGAGCGGTTCATTAAAAGTCAACCGCAAGCCATCCTCGCCGATATTTCCTGTCTGGGGATTGCTGCGGACAGCGCTGACCCGTGGACCAAAAGTGTCGACATGGGTGTAGATGTCCTGCAGCTTCAGGTAGCGACCTTCCGGCTCCCCAACCAGAGTCAATTGCCCCCCGATAATCGCGCTTTGGATAATCGTCGCCATGCCAAAGGCATTGACCCCGTTGTTATAATTACTGATTCCGGCGATGGAGTTAGCCGGAATCGACGCCGCGGCAATCCGGTTTAAGTTTTGCTCTGATCCCATCAGGTTAGTGTTGACGGTTATTTGCCCTGCTATATTCGGATTGTTCTGCTCCCGGGGGGCAACGATAAAGAAATCGTTGACGTGGCCGGTGCGGTCTGCATGTTCGTTCAGGCCATAGCCGGCTTTTTGCAGCATGTTGATGCCGGTAAAAATCCCCTTGGTCAGCTCGTCGAGCTGGGTGAGAAAACCGGCAGCAATATTGTCCCGGGCGTCGATAATGCCTTGAAGCTTCCCGGGGCCCGGCTCAAACTTGCGTCCATCGGCCCAGCGCAGCTCCGTAAAGAGATAGGCGTTCGGATTGTCCGGATCGGTTGGGTCCGGCACCTTGACTGCGACAATCTCATCGGCATAAACGCCCATCACCAGCGGTTGTCCCTTGACGAGGACATCGACAGTGCCATCAGATTTATCGACAATCTGCACCGAGACAAACTCCGAGAGCTCGTCGATCAGGAGGTTGCGTTTGTCCCGCCAATCATTGGCCCGCATGTTGGGATCGGCTTCGATCCGCTTAATCATTTTATTCAGTTCAGCGATTTCTTGGGCGTAGGAGTTAATTTTGCCCGCCAAGCCGCCTAGTTCCCCATTGGCGCTGGAAGCAAAAGGCGTGTCTGCTGAGCCGAGGTTGCTGGAGCCTCCTAGCATCTCGTCATAATCCTGCCGCATCTGCTGAAACTGACCCGAAAGGTGGTTTAAAGTATCGGTGAGAGCAAGGGCTTTTTGCGCGACCAGTGCCCGAGTCACCTGGGACCCGGGATTGTTGCCCAGCTCCTGCATCGCTTGCCAAAAGCCATTCAGGGCAGCATTAAGGCCGGTGTCGGAGGGCTCGTTAAAGATGCCCTCGGCCTTGCCGAGCGCCTCTGCTAAAGGAGCCCAATACCCACCGGCATTCATTTCGTTGCGTAATTGCTTGTCGAGAAATTGATCCCGAATCTGCCGAATCTCCGAAACCTCAACTCCGGTCCCTAACTGGCCCGCAGTCGTAGATTTGTTCATCCCCGGCATTGTATAGGGTGTAGTGGCGACCATAATCGCCTGTTGGCGGGAAAAACCCTTGGTGTTGGCGTTGGCGATATTGTGGGATACTGTGTTCAGTGCCGCGGTGTGCGACATGATAGCAGTATATGCGGTATTAATTCCATGAAATGCACTTGGCATAGCTATCCCTCCCCCAGAAAAGCGGTAAAAGAAAGGCCCGGCCTGACACAGCATCTGTGCCGATAACCCGAGCCCTGCCTGATTAGTCCTCTACCTCGCCTTCCCTGGCTTGGTCAAGCCTTCCAGTCCATCAGGAGGCTCTCCTTTGCCCCGTCGCCGACTCCCTGACAGATCGGCGCATATGTGGAACTGACTTCAGCTCCGGCTCCCGTAATAACATTGACCATATAATCGACGTAAGCTAGCGACAGCTTGGTTAATCGATGATTTTTCTGATTAAGATCCCGTAACTCGTCCATCACTTGGAGAAGTTCGGTCCGCAGGCTCCGCAGGACGTCCCCCGCGTCTGGGGGTACCAGACACAAGACCGTATCCAGCCGCCAATCCTTTTGAATCTCCGCGACGTCACCAAGCATGTGGCGCAAAGCCAACATTCGGCGATTTTCTTGACGGGCAATCTCGCTAATAATCGTTTGCTCGATCCCGACAATGCTCTCGATCTTGGAAAGATCCCCCTGCATTAGGTAATTCATTTTTTCCCGACCTAAACCAAGGCACTCGCGATGTAACTCGAGTAAAGCCTGCATCGAATCGATAATTGTCTCGGCTGCATAAGGAATTTCAGCTAAAGCTGCCATGATACGCTCCCCCTTTTACCAGGAAAGCCCATCCAATGCGCTCTCTTCGATAATCGCCCGGGCAATGTCTTGTGCGGGCACATCATATGTACCGGCGTCAATCTTGGCCTTCAGTTCCGCAACCAATTGGGTTCTGAGTTCCGGAGATTGATCAATTGCCTGTTTAATGCGGGCAATCTCCTGGCCCTGGGCCGAGATTTCCACACTATCGGGACGCTGCAAAGCGCTTCCTTTCGCTTTTTCGACTTCCGCCTTGGGATGAACTTCCTGCTGACGATAAACTCGCATGATTTGACCAAGCGGATTGTTCTGTCCAATGTTCATAAAATCACCAGCTTTCGTTGTGACAATCTACTCGTTTATTATATCGGCAGATGGTCCAAGGTAGTTTAGGGGAAAAGTCAGACTTTTGACCTCTTCCCGCTATCTAGCGGGTATGGACCTTGCTGCCGGCAAGCTTCTTCGCCTGTTCCTCCGCATCGCGACGGGCGCTGGCGCTGCTGATTGCCCCAGCCATCTTCCCTTGGCATTTCTCGCAAAGCTTGCCAGTATAAATATCGGTCCCACAGCTATCGCACTTGAGACCGGCCATTTTGTAGCCAGCCCGCTCAAGGCGACCCTCCCGCACCCAGCGGACAATATACTTCTCGGCAACTCCCGTGGCTGCCGATGTTTCCGGAATCGTCGGGAACTCGTGATCTTTGACAAATTCCCGCACAAGGTCAAATTCCTCTTCCTCAACTCGAGCGCAATCCGGGCAGTTGACGTTATTTAGATAGGCAAAAATCTTTCCGCAGCGTTTGCAATTCTTAATCTGGGCCATCTTCTTCTCCTCCTAGAGCAGTTATTGGACATCAATTATATCACGGGACAGCACAAAAAATGCGCCCAGCTCTTTTTAAAATCAAAGAATGATTCCGCTACAACTGGAAGAAAACACAATTTTTCGTACAGTGCCACTGGGCTTACAGAGTGGGAATAAATTCATATTATACGGAACTTTGCATAGCTAAGGCTCCGCCAAACTATGAACTTTCTTTTCTCTGTGCCTTTGCGTCTGTGAGAAATAAATCCCCGCTTTTTAGTTTTACAGCAGAATCAAAGAATTATGCTAATAATTCTCTCCAAAATTGTTAACCGTTAATTGTTCACCGTTAATTGTTATGAGCCACGGCCTTCGATGATTCCAGCATTTGCCGATATGCTAAGGCATCGGTCCCTACCTGCCGCGCAGGGCCGTCAGGATTGCAACACCGGAGGATGTACCAAGGCGGTCGGCCCCTGCCTCCAGCATCGCGATGGCGTCATCCAGTGTTTTGATTCCTCCGGAAGCCTTGACTCCCATCGTTTTACCTACCGTCTGCCGCATCAGCGCCACGTCGGCGACGGTGGCACCTCCTCCGGCAAAGCCAGTCGAAGTCTTGACAAAGGCGGCACCCGCCTCCTGGGCACAGCGACAGGCAAATACTTTTTCTTCATCGGTTAGCAGGCACGTCTCAATAATCACCTTGACCGGTCGCCCATCAGATCCTTCCAAAACCGCTTCGATGTCCTGCCGGACCCGCTTTTCCTCCATCTCTTTGACCCCGCCGATATCGATGACCATGTCCAGCTGCTGGGCTCCGTCGCGGACGGCCGCTTCCGCTTCAAGTCGCTTGATTGAGGAAATGTTAGCCCCGAGGGGAAAGCCAATGACGGTGCAGATCTGCACCTGGCTGCCCTTGAGGATCTCGACGGCCAGGGGTACATAGCGAGGAGGCAGACAGACCGCCCCCATGCGAAAAGTTAATGCCTCCTGGCACAGCTGCTTCAAAAGGTCGGTCGTCGCCTCGGGGCGGAGTAACGTGTGCTCGACAGCTGCGGCTACCTGATTGTAGGAAAAATTTGCTGACATCAAAAACACCCTTTCAAAAATTATTCGATGGTCGACAACGCACGAATCTATACTATTGATAAGGTAACACCGCCAGCGTTATCCGTTTATTCAATGATCGCCTCGACTAGAGAGAGAGGTGCCGGTGATTCGGTCCCGATTTGAATCGCCTGGGCAAGTTTTTCCCCCGCAATGGCTGCGGCGGCAGGGCTGGCAGCATGGATTACCGCCACGAGGTCCCCGGCCTTAACGACCGCCCCATGCCGCACAGCTAAGACGAGACCCACCGACGGATCGATCGTGTCTTCCTTGCGACTGCGCCCCGCCCCTAACTCTGTTGCCACGGCGGCGCATCCCAAAGGGTCGATCCGCTGGATAAAGCCGGCTTTAGAGGCAGTCACCTCGAGTAGGGTCTTAGCTTGGGGCAATCGCCCCAAGTCCTGACACACCCTGTCATCCCCACCCTGGGCCCTGATAAACTCAGCCAGTTTAGCCAGACCATGTCCGCTAGCCAAGGCTTCCCGCGCTCTCAGCTCACCTTGCTGTCGATCCTTGACGAAATCAGCGAGACGCAATAACTCTCCGGTCAGCAAGATACTCATTTCCAGAAGCGGGGCACTGCCAGCTTCTCCCCGCAGCAGCTGAATCGCTTCCGCCACCTCCAGAGCATTGCCGATAGCGTTCCCCAAGGGTTCCTGCATCGAACTGACAACAGCGGATACCTTCCGCCCGGCGCCTTGCCCTATTTCCACCATCGCCTGAGCCAAAGCTTTTGCCTGCTCGGCGTCGGGCATAAATGCCCCACGGCCATATTTTACATCGAGGACGATAACGTCAGCTCCGGCTGCTAATTTCTTGGACATGACCGAGCTGGCAATCAGTGGCAAGGAGCCGACCGTCGCCGTTACGTCCCTTAGAGCATAAAGCTTGCCGTCAGCCGGAGCGAGTTCCTTGGACTGGGCGATAACAGCCAAGCCAACTTCCTCGACCTGCCGCATAAAAGCGGCGCTGGAAAGCTCGACGCGAAAGCCCGGGATGGATTCCAGCTTGTCGATGGTCCCCCCGGTATGACCCAGGCCGCGCCCACTCATTTTTGCAATTTTTAGTCCGCAAGCAGCGGCCAAAGGGGTAGCAATCAACGTAACCGTGTCGCCCACCCCGCCAGTAGAATGCTTATCCACCTTTATTCCGGCAATCTGACTCAGGTCCAGCTGCTGCCCGGAGGCCGCCATCGCTAAAGTTAAATCCGTCGTTTCCCTAGGCGTCATCCCCCGCCAGACAATTGCCATCGCCAAAGCTGAGGCCTGGTAATCCGCCACTTCCCCCGAAGTGAAGCCTTCGATGAAAAAATTAATTTCCTCTCGGGAAAGCTCCCCATTGTCCCGTTTCTTGGCAATGACATCCACCATCCGCATTGAAAAAACCCCTTTCGGCAATGCACAATTCACAATGCACAATGCACAATTTTTCCAATTAACAATTAAAATTTAACAATTAATAATTAATGTTCAAAAACTCCGTTTTTGCATAATATAGAATTGCGCAGCAATTCAACCATAATTGTGCATTGTGAATTGTGAATTGCGCTAGTTGCACTAGGCGCTCAGCGCTTGGTGCAACTAGCGCCTAGCTCCGCGGCGTTCTCCCCGCCACCGCCACCCCTACCCACTCTGCTCCTGCTTGGCGCAGGGCGGCGACGCAAGCCTCCAAGGTCGCCCCGGTTGTAGCGACGTCATCGATCAGGAGAAAGCGCCCTCTGGCAGCCGCAGGGGCAGCACTAAAAGCGCCTGCCATATTCCGGCGCCGCTCTCCGGCTGGTGAACCGACTTGGTGCGGCGTGTTGATGATCCGCTCGATGAGGTCATCCCGCACCCCAAGCCCGAGGCGCATCCCCACTTCTTCCGCCATCAGCAGCGCCTGATTATAACCCCGCTCTGCCTCCCGCTCCGGAAAAAGCGGGACCGGCACCAACTCGACACCATCGGGAAGATCGCCAGATTCCTCCAGTTTAATCGCTAAAAGCTGACCCAGGCCTCGAGCCGCGACTCGATATCCTTGATATTTTAGCCGATAAACCATGGTCTGGACGCGGCCGGTAAAAAAAGCGGCACAGTAAAAACGATCGGGGGCCCGCAAAGGATTGCCATCGCAATACGGGCACAGCTCACCTGCTGCCGGCAAATGAAAGCCACACAGGTGACACAGCTCGGCCCCGACATCCTCGGCTTCATGAATACACCTAGGACACAAGGCATCGTCCGCCGGAGACAAAGTCGTTCCGCAACCGGAGCAAACGTAATCGTCAGGAAAAAAAACATCCAGCAGGCGGCTTGCCCAACTGCGCCACCCGGCCCTGATCATGCTTCGGGCAACACATGTTGGCGGAGACGTTGCGCCAGCAAGGTGCAGCGCTTGCCCTCTTTATCGTTGTTGACAGCCATCGCGATGGCCTTTTTCTGCCCGACTAAAATGACTACCTTCTTGGCCCGCGTCACCCCTGTATACAGCAGATTCCGTTTCAAGAGCATGTAGTGGGCAGTGCAGATCGGCATCACCACCACGGGATACTCACTCCCCTGACTTTTGTGAACAGAAGTCGCATAAGCGAGAGTCAAGTCGATAATCTCATCAAACTCATAAAAGACAATATTACCCCCCTCCCGATCGGGGAAAACAATACTGAGGGCTTTCTCCTGCAGGTCAATTTCCTGAATATAACCGATGTCCCCATTATAAACGTTCTTCTGATAATTATTGCGAATCTGCATCACCTTATCCCCCGGACGAAAAACCAATGGCCCCCAGCGCAGCTCCGGCGCACCTTCCCGAGGTGGATTTAGCTTCGATTGCAGGATAGCGTTGAGGTTCTCCACCCCGACCAATGTTTTACGCATCGGCGTTAAAACCTGAATATCTGTAAAAGGATTGTAGCCCGCCCGGCGGCGCAATCCATCCGAAGCCAGTTTTACTATCGTATCGAGGATATCTTCGAGGGACTCCATGGGAATATGCTGAAAATCCGGTCCCTGGTGGTGAGGGTATTCCCCTTGGTTGATCAGATGAGCATTCGTGACAATATTGCTCTGGGCGGATTGGCGGAATATTTCCGTCAGCTCGACTGTCTCGACGGCTTGACTGGCAATAACATCGGCCAAAACGCTGCCTGGGCCGACGCTGGGCAGCTGATTGCGATCACCCACCAAAATCAGCCGCGTCCCCGGGGCAATCGCCTTCAAAAGCGCGTACATCAAGATAATGTCCACCATTGAAGTCTCGTCGACAATCAGAACATTGCACTCAATCGGGTTTTGCTCATTGCGGCCAAAGCGAAGCCCGACTCCATCTTCATAAGCGTACTCCAGCAAACGATGAATCGTTTTGGCTTCCCGGGATGACGTTTCCGCCAGGCGTTTGGCCGCGCGTCCTGTCGGCGCCGCCAGGGCCACCTTGAGCCCCCGCATCTCATACAGACGAATCAGGCCGTTGAGAGTCGTCGTTTTGCCCGTGCCGGGGCCCCCGGTGATCACCATCACGCCAGCGCTCATCGCCCGGGTGAGGGCTTTTTGCTGCAGTGCGGCGTAAGTCGTCGCAAAATCCTTTTCAAGGGCCGCAATATCCGCATCGGCGTCGCAGTTAATCAGGCTGCGCTGCCCCTTGATCAGGCCGGCTAGCAACCGGGCCACCCCCTGTTCGGCATGGAAAAACGGCGCTAGGTAAATCATGTCCCGATCCGCCTCTTCGAGGCTCTTTTCAATAACAATGTGTCCCTGCTTGGCAAGCAAAGGAATGGCATCCTCCACTGGCTCAAACTCGGTTTCCAGCATCTTGGCAGCGCTTTCCACCAGACCCTGCCGTGGATAAAAACAATGACCGTTGTCCGCTAGTTGGCCGAGGCAATACCGTAGCCCGGCCTGCATCCGGCGCGGTGAATCTTTGGCTATATTGAGAGTTTGGGCGACGCGATCCGCCGTGCGAAACCCGATTCCGAAAACATCGTCCGCCAAACTATAAGGGTCCTCGATAACTTTTTCAATTGAAGCATCGCCGTAGTGGCGATAAATGCGGCCGGCATAAGCCGGGCTGACCCCGTGACTCTGGAGAAAAACCATGACGTTGCGGATTTCCTTTTGATTGGCATAAGACTTAATTATTTTCTCGGCTTTCTTCGGACCGATGCCTTCCAATTCCTGCAGACGCTCGGGATTATTCTCCATTACATCCAGCGCTTCGAGGCCAAACTTTTTAACAATCGCCTGAGCTGTCACCGGACCAATCCCCTTGACGGCTCCGGAAGCCAGATATTTCTCGATGCCGTGCAAGGTCGCCGGCTGAATCACAGAAAAATTAGCCGCCTTAAACTGCCGGCCGTAGGTATGATGCACGACCCATTCCCCTTCCAGTGTCAGCATCTCCCCGGGCGAAAGCTCCGGCAAATGTCCGATCACCGTCACCTTCCCCTCGGCACCCCGGGCGTCCAGCCGCAAAACGCAGTAATTGTTCTCGCTGTTGCGATATGTGATCCGCTCGACAGTTCCTTCGATGGTCGGCACAGCCAGTCCCCCTAATAATCATATTTAGCGCAATGGCTTTTTCGGCAGGCAAAGACTTCGGACAGCGCGCCGCCAACCCCCGCATCGGGGAATAACCGCACTTATTATACATCATCACTGCGACATTTATTGTCCAAAAAGTATAACTGCCAAAACGAGCGCAGGTAAAAAATACCCCCGCAACTCTTAATTGCAGGGGGATTCTCTGAAACCGCTAAAAAAGTCACTAGGCTTTTTTCAGTGGTCTCGGATTCTCCACACGTCAGGACCACAGACATCACTGCCGCAACAGGGGCTCCAATCAACCAACTCTAGCCAAAGTATAATTACGGCCAGGCAATATCCCACCATTAACTACATTTTCTTGCTGATCTCTGCCAGTTGATTGGCTGTTACCGCAATCTGTTCGACAGCAGAAGCGACCCGATCAAGGGATGCATCCTGCTGAACAAAGGCTGTACTATTGGCAGCAATGCTAGCGCTGATATCATCAGTGCTAGTGCGCATCGACTGAATGATCTTAGCAATTTTACCCACTGAGGCCCCAGTAGAAGTCGACAGCTTGCGGATTTCATCAGCAACCACTGTAAAGCCTCGCCCCGCCTCCCCGGTCCGCGCCGCCTCGATAGCGGCGTTTAACCCCAAGAGGTTTGTTTGACCCGCTACATCCCGGATAAACTTTAAAATCGCCTCAGAATCCTTCATCTCTTCCATCGAGTGCTTGGTCCCGTCCTCCAGGCGTTGATTGATCACGGCTAATTCTTTCAGCTCGTCATGCATCAACCCGATCTGCTCGGCTAAGCCATTGATCGATGCTGCCAAGGATTGAGTCAGCTCGTTGACTTCTTCGAAATGCTCAATACTTCTCCCAAGGGAAACACAGCCGATTATCTGTCCGTCCTCATCCCGAACTGGAATGGCGATGGCATAAAGGGGAATCCCGAGAACCTCTTTCGGCAAGATTCGCTTGACCACCTCACCCGTCGCCAAACAAGCACCGGAGGCACTCTCAGGCTTAACCGGATCGCCGGGCTTGACCCCAGGGTTAATGTGCAAAGTGGGCTGATAGAGCAAATAATTGTGCATGTCCGTCAGGGCAAAAGACACCTCTTCTTCAAAGATCGACGGAATCAAAGGCGCAATAATGGCAAAATCCATCATCACAATTGGCATCGCAATCACCCCCGCAAAATATTTCACCATGTGCCACCCGCGGCACCAGTCTCTGAAGCATAAACCAAAACATTCAATGGATGGCATTAATTATACGATTCTGCCGCACAAAAGAATACCCATCAATATAAAATAAAAAAGTTAAGCAAGTTGTTGCTAAACAGCGTATAATATAAAGTGTGCTCTCGCAATCGACACACAGCACGACAAGGAGGTGCGAAAAATGAACGAAGATACACTGCAAAAAATGGGCAAGCTATTAGAACAAAAAAAGCAGAAAAGCTCAGAGCAACACAACGAACGCCCTGCCAACGACAGCGCTGGCAACCAAAAAGGCTTTAAAACAACAAAAAAGGGCCGCTCTTTGACAAAATAATTCGCGAAGACGCATTGGTCCGCTTGACTGTCCCCCGCTTTAGGGGGATTTTTTTATTAACTGCGCCCTTTTCTAGGCGATAGTGGCCAATATCACTAAACAAGTCAGCGATTAGCAATTAAGAGTTAACAGTTAACGATTTTGGTAAGAATTATTGTCATAATTCCTCGATTTATACGAAATTGGGGGTAAAAAAATTGTTTTCGCATCGAAAATTATTATTCCGAAGCATCTTAACCCTACATCCACTGGTTAAATTCCCCGATAAAACGCCGCATGTCCTTCATCAGCACCGCCTGAGGATTGCACCGCAAAACCATCCCATCCAAATACATCAGGCTCTTGATAATCGGGAACATGCCCTGCTCAAAGCTCATCCCCGCATGGACTCCCATTTTGATCGTCTCCATCATCCTTTTCGTCAAGCTGACTTGAGAGACCGTCGCGTTTTCAAAATCATCGTATAAATCCACCAGCTTGGCCGCAAAGACCTCGTAGCGCTTGCCGACCAAGGCAACATCCGACATCTGGTTCAGCCAGTAAGCACAGGTAGGAAAATCGAAGTAGCTGAGGGCTTCCATAAAACGAAACAGCCCCACCCGCAGGCGGTCACTCACCCGTCCAATGGCACCGCAATCGACGAAAACGATATCGTCTCCCTGGAGAATGATGTTGCCAGGATGGATGTCCCCATGAAAGGTTCCGATGCCAAAGATATAAAACCCATGAATATGAAAGAGTTCGAGAAGCATTTCATAAGGCATCTGCCCTTCCGTTAAAAGCTGGTCAAAAGTTTTTCCGGGTATGTATTCCGAAACCATGACATTTTCTGTGGTCAGCTCGGGCCGGATATCGATGAATTTAAGGCGCGACAAATCGGCCAGGTCTTTGTTCTTAAGATAAATCTCGTGGAGCAAGTTGCGATTAGCCAGCTCATTACGCAAATCCAGCTCATCGAGGGTGAAAGTGCGAATGCTGTTCAAAATCCCCACCGGGTCGGCAACCTTGGCCAGCTTGGGATAGAAAAAAATGACCCAACGAAAAAGAGCCAGAACGCTGCGGACATCTCTCTCAAACTGTGCCTTAAAATCTCCTTTAATAATCTTTACCGCCACATCTTCGCCCGACACAAGCGTGCCACGGTGCACCTGGCCGATTGAGGCGCTGGCAAAGCTGGCTTTATCAAAACTTTTAAAATTATCCAGCCAGTCTGCCCCAACGTATTCCTCAAGGAGCAGATCGACTTTTTCCACCGGAATGTTCTCCACATGATTAAAAAGCTTGGCTAACTCGTAGCAGCGGGCCTCGTCGAGAAAATCAATGCGCAGGGCAAAGGTCTGGGCAATTTTAACCGCTAGCAACCCTTTTTTTTGAATCTTGCCGATATCCGGCTTGCCTTTAAATATTTCCCAAATCAATCCAGTGAAGCTAAGGGAATTCATCCAACCACATCCTTTATCTCCCTTTGATTGTACGCCATCCCAGCATGGTTAACAAGGAGAGGAGTAGCATAACGTGCGAGCCCTCTGAAAATTGCCACCAATTAATCATTTTTCAGCAGTCTTCATTAATCTTATGGGCACTGGATAATGTCGTAGGCCCACAAGCAATCTCCACAAACCGGAAAAGTATTATCAAAACAGTCCTGCTCGTTTGTCTCAGTATGCAGACAGCCACTGCAATCAAGGCAAGGGGAAAAATCAAAATTGCGCACCTTCTCGCGAAACTCCACATACTCATCTTTATTCCATATATCAACCAATGGCTCCACCTTGATGTTTCCTAAATCGTAACGCAGAATCTTCTTAGCGCGTCCTAAGACGTAGCAGGTATAAGAATGCATCATGGCGATGCAAGGACTGACGACACCATCCCAAGCGACGACACACGAATTTTCGCGGACAAATCGGCACCGCTCTTCCGGGACCGCGCCTTCACCTGACCGATGGATATTAGAAACATTACCCTGCAGCTTGGCGATTGCCGTATTAGTCGCAATACTTGGATCCATTTTTGAAAGGAATATCTCCGGAACCCACTTTGATCTCCCGTGATTGCCCGGCAAGCCAACGCTGTTCCAATAGAGAATTTCATCTTTCATCTCAGCATCGTAGGGAAGTAAATTTGTCACAATAATAAAGCTCGCGCCCAAATCCAGCGCTACCTGTCGCAAGGCCTCAATTTCTTTAATATTGCTCTGCATCGCTACAAATTCAATCCCGATTTCCGGTTTCCTGTTTGGCTTTTCCTTCCTTATTCGCCTCAAGCCAGCCAAGTTCTCTTTGATTAGCTTGAGACTCGCCCCAGGTCTAATCGCCGCAACGGCCTCCTCTGTTGTTCCATCAATGGATACCACCAGGCTATCCAGACCTGCCGCGACGAGCTCTTTGGCTTTTGCTGCATCCAGCAAAAGAGCGTTGGTAATCATTTGCGTCTTGACACCCAAACCAGCAGCCAAAGCCACCATCTCCGCGATGTCCGGGTGTAAGAGCGGCTCGCCAAAGCCCCAAAAGCTTATTTTTTCTAGGGTGCTAACCTTCTCCAGCTCTTTAATCAGTTTGCGGTACAGGCTAATCTCAAAAACCCCCACCGCAGCCTCCCAAGTATTGCGGATACAGGTGCGGCAGCTCAGGTTACAAGCGTTGGTCGGCTCAATAAAGAGATTCGTCAGTCCCGGTTCAATCCGTTGCAGAACGATGCCTTGCGAGGTTTCCCGCAACCTGACTTTATCTCCATCGCTAAAACCACACTGACTTAGGATCGCAGGAGGAATCGTCAGGCCTGAGCTTGTAGCGACTAGAGTTTGGGGATTCCCAAGCGCGCCGGCACACCCATCAGCTCTCGTATGTGGAACTTCTTTTGTCAAGACAAACACACTCCTCTTCGGCAAGACTAGACTCCTGCTCGCCCCTATTTTTTTCGACTTGCTCAGCTATGAATTTCCCTACCACATAATTTTGCACTGCTAAGCAACATTTAGATTTTCATCTTCCATCCTGCCGCAAAAAAAAGGAACCCCCGCAAGGATTCCTTCGCGTCAACTATTTGCTGTTACTCAA
>CAZWXO010000054.1:6320-14824 GCA_964637885.1 uncultured bacterium | reverse complement strand
AAGGACTTCCGGCGCCCTCGATAACCACTAAGTCGACATCCCGCGCCACCGCTTCCAAACTGTCGCTAATCACCTGAAGGGCAAAATCCCGCTCCTCGGTGGCGAGCTGGCCAGGCGTGATATCTTTCCAGGGGACACCCCGCAAAATCACCTGAACTCGCCCATCCCCACGAGGCTTGAGCAACAAAGGATTCATATCGCCTGTCGCGACCACTCCGGCCGCCATGGCCTGCAGGCCCTGGGCAAATCCAATTTCCCCTCCAGTGAGAGTCACATAAGAGTTTAGTGACATGTTCCAGGCCTTAAAAGGTGCCACCCGCAAGCCTTTTTTACGATAATAAGCGCAAAGCCCCGTTACCAGCATGCTTTTGCCAGCATCAGAGGACGCACCCTGAATCATCAACGTTTTTGCCTTGCCCACCTTCGCTACCTCTTCTCTTCGTTATCTAATCCCGCAGATCAATCTGCAATTGCGCTTCAACAAATCCAAAGTTCAAATAATTAAAAACATAATTTTTACTTGTCAGCCACTCATCAAAAGTCTACCGTCGGATAAGCTTGCTCAGTTATTCAGAGGGTGCCTAGCGATTGCAAATCTTCAAAAACAGCCTTGAAAGCTTCCGCCAAGGCTAGATTGTCGGGATGCAGTCGAACCGCCACACGAAGGCAGCGCCCTTCGAGGGCGTCAAAATCTTCACATAGCCGTAACAAGAAACCTCGGCGAACCAACTGTTCCTGCCACCAAGCCGACGTGCGCCCTGTTCCCTGCAAGTCCAGCAAAAGAAAATTAGCGGCTGCGGGAAAAACTTTGACCCCGTCATTAGCAGACAGCGCCTGGCTAAGATAGGACCGTTCCTGCGCCACCCATCGATGGGTATCGTCGACAAAATGAATATCGTTTAAGGAATGGAGGCCAGCCTCAACCGCCGGAGTCGCAATCCCCCATGAAGGCTGAATGGCGGCTATTCTTGATAAGACATCCCTACTCCCAGCAGCAAAGCCGATCCGCAACCCTGGCATGGCGAAAAACTTGGTCAACGACACAATGACAAGAATATTTTCCGATGCAACTGCTCTATCCAGCATTGAAATATTCTCACGCCCTGGGACAAAATCAAGAAAAGATTCGTCCACCACCAGCACGCCACCTTGCTGCCAGAGCTGACAGGCAAGAGCCAATAAATCGGCCTTAGCATTCAGATGCCCAGTCGGATTATTAGGGTTGCCCAGATAAACAACGGGTGACTCGAGTAGTCTACCTGCCTCGTCTTGAAAAACCAATTCAACAGGGAGCGAAAACCCGGAACTGTCCTCGCGATAAGGAATTTTATAGATTTGACTCCCGTGGCCCTGCGCCGCCGCCGCATATTCGTTAAATGCCGGGGTTAGAATCACAGCCGGCTGACCCCGAAAAGCCGAGGCTGTCAAAAAAATCCCCTCGGCAGCGCCCGCCAGAGGCAAGATCTGTTCTGGCTCCAGCTTGTAATGGCAGCTCAAAGCCAGGCGTAGTTCCTCGTAGCGGATGTCCGGATATGTCCCGCAACGCTGAATCGATTCTCTGGCAGCCTGAGCCGCAGCAACTGGCATCCCCAAGGAATTGATGTTGATGCTAAAATCTGAAATGGTTGTGACTTCCACGCCAAATCTAAGCGCCACTTTTTTTAAATCTCCCCCATGAGGTGGATGGACGTGAGGCAATCCCAGTTCTGCTTCCATTTTTGCTCCTTCGATTATCCGGCAAAAGGCAGTAGCCATTTCCCCGCAAGATAGGTGACAAGGCAGGCCACCCCAGAAACCAACAGGCACGCCAAGCAATAAACAACCAGAGCCTGGCGCAGGGTCCGTAGCGAGAGAGGGTGACGCATTTCGCCCAGTACACCCCGCTCTGAGACAATGCCCCCATAGTGATTAACCCCGCCCAAAGCTACGCCTAGCAGTCCTGCCATGACAGCTTCCGTTGCGCCGCCGTTGGGGCTAGGATGCTTAGCTGCGTCCAACCGCCAAGTGCGCAATGCCGGCCACGGGTTTTTGCCAGTAGTGATGCCGGCCAAAAGCAAAAAAACGGCTGCAATGCGAGCCGGCACAAAATTAGCCAAATCATCAAGGCGGGCCGCTGCCCAACCAAAATTAAGGTAACGCGGGTTTTTGTAACCCAACATCGAGTCCATCGTATTGATAGATTTATAGATCATCGCCAAAGGTGCTCCGCCTAGAATAGCGTAGAACAAGGGGGCGACAAATCCGTCAGAATAATTTTCCGCTACTGTTTCCACCGCAGCGCGGACAATTTCTCCTTCGCTTAAATGATCGGTATCACGCCCGACGTACATGGCAATCGCCAATCGTGCAGCCGGGATATCGCCAGCTTGCAAAGGCCGTGCAACTGCCAGAGCCGCCTGAGCCAAAGACTTTCCCGCCAAGGAATAATACAGCATCACAACTGTCACCATCCAAGTGAGCCACGGAGCAATTAGGCCTGCTCCGTAAATCAGGCCCCAGCTAAGACCACCAGTTAAAAAGACGACGATTAGCACAGTCAAGATACCGCGCCAACGCAAGCTGCGCGAGCTGTCCCCATGGTTCAAACGCTTCTCCAGGGTAGCAATTAGACTGCCCATCCAAATAACGGGATGTGGCAGCCAGCGCGGATCACCTGCCACAGCGTCCAGCACCAAAGCCAGCCCCAACAGTGTCACGTCTTTCATTTTTTAGAGCTGGCCGCTGCCCCTAGCAGCACATTGATAACGCAAGCCGCCATCGGACTGCCGCCCTTGGTGCCACGCACGGTAACATAGGGCAACTCAGGGCACGTAAGAAGAGCTTCTTTAGATTCAGCTGCGCCGACAAAGCCGACAGGAATCCCTGCGACAAAGGCCGGCGTAATTCCCTCCTCCTGATGCAGACGTATCAGCTCAAAGAGTGCCGTCGGGGCATTGCCGATTGCGACAACGGCGCCATTTAGCGCCGACCCAGCTTTGCGCAAAGCCAGCATCGAACGAGTGATTCCCAAGGCTTTGGCCTCCTCAGCAATGCTTGTATCGTGGACAAGACATTGCGTGGAAATCCCCAGTTCCTCTAGCTGCGGTCGTCGCAGGCCCGCCTGGACCATTGTTACGTCGGTAAAAATTTTTGCCCCATGAGCCAATGCCGCCACTCCCTGTAAAGCAGCTTGGGGATGAATAACGATTTGCTCTAGTATTCCTGGATCTCCTGATGTGTGAATCAAGCGGCGAACGATGTTTTTTTCCACCTCGCCAAATTCACGCCCGATCAAGAATTGATCGATAATTTTAATGCTGTTGCGGTCGATTTCATTAGGGTCAACTATGTAATCCATTTATGCCTCCCTGGCTACCTTTAGCGCCTCGTAGGTGGCGCGACAGGTAATTTCAATATCTGTGGTCGAGTGGGCTGTGCTCATAAAGCCGGTTTCAAATTGCGACGGCGCGATATAGATGCCTGTATCCAACAGAGCATGAAAGAATGCGGCAAACTTCTTGGTATCAGCGGTCTTGGCCGTCGCGTAGTTTGTTACCTTCTGGTCTGTAAAAAACGCGGTGAACATCGTGCCAGCTTGAGCGACATAGAGCGAGACGCCTAATTTTTCGGCGCTCTTCCGCATTTCATCCCCGATGATCTGCGCCTGTCGCTCCATGAACGGATAGCTGCCAGGACCAAGTTCCTTCAGCGTCGCGACCCCGGCCGCCATTGCCAAAGGATTGCCGGCCAATGTGCCAGCCTGGTACACAGGGCCGAGAGGTGCGACTGTCTCCATGATTTCCCGACGTCCCCCGTAAGCACCCACCGGCATCCCCCCACCAATCACCTTGGCCAGGGTTGTCATGTCCGGAATAACGTCATACTCGAGCTGCGCACCTCCGTAAGCTACCCGATAGCCCGTCATTACCTCGTCAAAGATGAGGATTGTCCCATGAGCTGTACATTCGGAGCGCAGGGTTTCTAAAAACCCTGGAGCCGGCGGCACAACGCCCATGTTGCCGGCAACGGGCTCCACGATTACTGCGGCAATCTCTTTGCCCTGTTGGCGAAACAGATCCTTAACCCCCGCTAAATCATTAAACTCTAAAACAATCGTATCAGCCACGGCCCCCGGAGTTACCCCAGCACTATCAGGCTGACCTAGTGTCATTGCACCTGAGCCGGCCTTAACGAGTAGCTGATCGGAATGTCCATGATAGCAGCCGTTAAATTTTACAATTTTATGACGCTTCGTAAATCCCCGCGCCACCCGCAAAGCTGACATCGTCGCCTCCGTGCCTGAGTTGACAAAGCGAATCAACTCAATCGAGGGCAAGGCAGATTTAATCAACTCGGCGAGCTCGATCTCCGCCTCACAGGGCGCCCCGAAACTAGTGCCGGCGACAGCTGCTTCGGCAATTTTTTTACGAACCGCATCGTGAGCATGCCCCAAAATCAGCGGCCCCCAAGAGAGCACATAATCTATATACCAGTTCCCGTCAACATCCTGCATCCGGCTTCCCATCCCCTTGCGAAAAAAGACGGGGGTTCCGCCAACACTACCAAACGCGCGGACCGGTGAATCAACTCCACCAGGCAAGCTTGCCTGCGCTTTTTTAAACAAAAAAGCCGACTTTTCCCGATTGGACATCTTTTATGCCTCCTCTTTTAAAAAAATAAAGCCCAGGTCTGCCAAATACGGCAACCGGGGCTACTAAAACTTACAATCATCCTCTGCCGCGGAGAACAAAGTGTACACCAATCGACAGGTAATCCGACTTACAAGCCTTAAATGGGCTTGATCACGGCGGCGGGACCATGCAGGATTTGCACCTGCTTCCCCTGTATCAGGCAATATTATTCCCCTCATTATCGCACATTCAGACGTGGTTGTACACCTAAAGAATTTCTAAAAAGACTTGACCAAGTGAAAAATTTATGTTAATAATTTAACACAAGCATATGATCAAAATGGAGGAATACATCTTGGACCAAAATATTCAACAAATTAAAATCGTAACGGCTGACCCTAGCGCCCTTGGCCTCTTTGGCCTCGCCATGGTCACCTTGGAAGCCTCGTCCCAAAAACTAGGCTGGACCGAAGGGGTCCTGCTGATGATCCCCTGGGCTATCTTTCTTGGCGCCACTGCACAGTTTATCGCCTGTATCTACGACTTCAAGAGAAACAACGTCTTTGGTGCGACTGCTTTTGGCGGCTATGCCATGTTCTGGTACGCCGTCGCTCTCAACTGGATGATCAGCGGCGGAGTCTTCGGAGCCAAAGTCGCTGCAGCGGCTGATCCCCGTCAACTCGGCTTTGCCTTCGTCGGATACCTGTTTTTCTCCCTCTTCATGACTGTCGGAGCCATGGAAGCCAGTCGCGTACTGCTAATCATTTTTATCTTTATCGATTCCTTGTTCATCGGTTTGGCCTTCAGCACTTTTGGCGTCGCACCGGAGTTTTTCCATGCCCTTGCCGGTTGGTCTGAATACGCCATCGCTATCATGGCCTTTTATGGCTCGGCAGCCAGTGTCCTGAACAGCTTTTTCGACAGACCTTTGTTACCGGTTGGAAAGCCAATGGGGATTTTTAAATCCCACCACTAAAGGGAAAACTTGTGCAATAAATATAAGAGCAATAATTCAATATGCTTGAACAAAGCTCCCAAGGGACTGCGCCTCCTTGGGAGCTTTGTATATCGTAGAGCTATTTTTACAAACGAACCCTACTCTTCAATTAAGGTCTTGACGATATCGGAGCGACTGATAATTCCGAGCATTTTATCGCCATCCATCACCGGCAGACGCTTGACGCTGCTGGCAAGCATAATTTCGGCAGCTTCCTCGATGGTCGCTTCTTTGCCAATCGTAATCACCTTAGCCGTCATGATTTCCCTGGCAGTAACCGCCAGCAGCTTGCGAAAATCATCGTTGTAACGCTTGATTCCCCGATAATAGATGATTGCCCCAAGAATACCAACGAAGTCAGGCAGCCGCGGATTAGTTTCCTTGTGAAGCAAATCCCCTTCAGTTACTACTCCAATCAGCTTGCCTTCCTCGTCCACCACCGGGGCCCCGGCGATATGATTTTCCGTCAAAAGCTTCGCGATTTGTGGTATCCGATCATCGGCCTTAACTGTAATCACTGCTTTGGTCATCACGTCTTGAACTTGCATGGCTAAACCCCTCCTCAAATTTGTCTATCCAACCGATTACCCAATGGCTATTTAGAACACTTCGCCTGGGCCACTTGTTCCCCTATCCACATCTTTAAAGCCGGCAAATCATTGTTTCGCAAAAAGTCAAAGGCCTCTTCGCCCCCTAAGCCTTGCAAGAGAACCCGACGCCGCACTTCATCGTGGCAATGCGCCGCAATCTGTTGCCGAGCCTGTCCGAGAAGCTCGAGCCCCGCTTCCCATTGCTGAGAAAACTCACCCTCCAGCCATTCCCTGATTCGCTTGGCCAGAGCCGGGCTGGCCCCTCCGGTGGAGACGGCGATAGTCAGGTCACCGCGACGCAAGCAGGCCGGCAAGATAAAATCCATTTCGGACTGGTCATCAACTCGGCTAAAGAGAATCCCCGCACTATTGCAATCCTTGGCAACTTGATCGTTTGTTTTTTGACAAGCGGTACAGGCAAAGCAAAGACTACTTCCCTCCAAGACTGACGCCGAATATTCCAACTGTTGTAATTGGGCTCCAAAACAGCTAGCCACGTTGAGCAATTCCTCGTTAAACGAGGTGCTGACGACGAGGATATCTGCTCCTGTATTTGCTAAAGCCGCAAGCTTGCGAGCTGCCACCGAGCCACCACCCACAATGAGCACCTTGCGCCGTTTTAGATTGAGCATTACCGGAAATAAATTATCCAACTGCAACACCTATGTCCTTTTTACTGATGCTACGCAAACCAGTTCTAAGCTAACTTTGCCAGTAATCTTTGAAAAAAGAAAAAAGCCTGAAGAAAATATTCCTCGTCGTCATTACGCCTCCGCAATGGTCTATGGCGCTTTGGGCTCGGCGCAACAAGCTCCCAGCTGAGCCATCAACTCTACCTGAGTCTGCACCGAATCCACCATCTCTGGAGGTCGGGTAATCAGCACCACCGGCAGACCAAGCTGCTTGGCCGCCGCCAGTTTTTCTTCCTGCCCACTGCCAAATCCGGCTTCTTTGCTAACGATTACTCCAGCGGCAAATTCTTTAAAGACTGCCAAATTAAACTCATAGCTAAAGGGACCCTTAGCTGCTATGATATCCCCCATCCCGAGGCCAGCTCCCAAGCACTCGCGGAGAGAAGCTTCCTCAGGGAGAATGCGAGCAATTACCCGGCGCTGACGTCGCAAACCCTCTTTGACAAATGGTGCGGCGTTACGGCTGCCAATGGTAAGAAATATATTGCCGGTGCAGGCAAAGGACAATGCAAGTGCCTCAGCATAATTTGCCGCCCGAAGGATTTCGTTTGTAGCGACAATAGGCGTCTCGCGGCGTGCATAACGCAAATATTTAATCTCAGCAGCTTGGCATGCCTGGCGGGCTACTTGGTGCAGCTCCGTCGCAAAGGGGTGCCCCGCATCGACAACTACCTGGACAGCATTAGCTTTAAAAAAATCCCTAAATCCGCCCTCATCCAGGCCACCCCGCCTGACGCGGTAGGGTGGCTCGTCAGGTAAACCCTCGAGGCCTGCCTGGCTAAAAACGCTCAGGCAAACGTCAAGTCCCTGCTCGGATAAGAATCCGGCCAGCTCTCGGCTCTCGACTGTGCCACCCAGCAGGAGAATCATTCACCATATCCCCGGGGTGTCACAACCCGGTTTCCGATAAACTTGGTGGTAGAATTACCCACAATGACTGTGCAAGACATATCCACATCCGCCGCGTCAAATTTTTCCAAGGTAGCACTCCATACTTCCTCACCATGACGTCCGGCATGGCGGACGCAGCCGACAGGGGTGCTAGCTTCCCGCTTCAATGCGATGCGCTGCAAAACATCTGCCAGTTGCCATTCCCGGCCATTGCTGCGCGGGTTGTAGAGCACGATGACAAAGTCGGCGGCTGCCGCCGCTTCGACACGCTGGATAATTTTTTCCCAGGGTGTTAAAAGATCGGAAAGAGAAATGCAAGCAAAGTCGTGCACCAATGGAGCCCCTAAGGCCCCAGCCGCAGCAGTGGCCGCTGTAATGCCCGGGACCACTTCAACTCCCACCCCCAAAGGCTCGGCAAAAGCGATTAACAAACCAGCCAAGGCATAGACTCCGGCGTCGCCGCCGCAAACCATGCTGACAACTTTACCGCTGGCAGCGGCCTCTGCCGCGGCTTGACACCTTTCCCGCTCCTCTTTCATCCCATATTGGAGCACTTCTTTATCCTGCACTAAATCTTCGATGGAAGCGACATACGCCTTATAGCCATAAATAACGTCTGAAGCCGCCAACGCCTGTACTGCCCGTGGTGCTAAAAGATCCCGCAACCCCGGACCAATTCCCACCGCAAATATTTTCCCCTTCTGCAAAACAACAACCCCTTTTT
>CAZWXO010000054.1:0-6220 GCA_964637885.1 uncultured bacterium | reverse complement strand
GGACCAATTCCCACCGCAAATATTTTCCCCTTCTGCAAAACAACAACCCCTTTTTATCAATTCACAATGCACAATGCTCAACCAATGCACAATGCACAACCAATGCACAATTCACAATGCACAATTTACAATTACGGAAAATTACTCCGTAATTCTCAGTTTTATTAAGATAAAAACTATGCAATACCAGCAATTATCGAGTAATAGTTAACAATTTATCAACCAAAAACCCATCGCGAAATTCAACGAATTTTTTCTAAAAATTCTACCATAAATGTTAATTGTTAATCTTTAATTGTGCATTGCGCTGAGCGCTCAGCGCTCAGCGCTAAGCGCTACTGTCACTCGCCCGTACACCTGTCGCCTTAAAATCAGACAGCCTTGACCGCTGGCAAGATAAGCTGCCTGCTCACTGACCCCGGCGCAACCGGCAATCTGCCGGACAAAATCCGATGAATGAAAGCCATCCACAGCCGCCAATTCCTCTGATGTGTAAAAAGTCACCGGCAGGCCCAGACTGTCCACCGCCGCCAGCAAGCCTGCTTCATCCTCTTTAAGCGTAATTGTAGCGACACCGGTTAGAGCCTCGAGGTGACATCCGGCATCATTAAAAGCGCGCAGCAAAGCATCCTGTATCTCGTCCGGGCTGACCCCGCGACGACACCCAATCCCGGCAAAGATGCATTTTGGGACTAAGGAAAGTGCCGCCTGCGCTACGACATAAGGCCCTACCGCAACTGTGTAGCTGCCATCGTGGGGCACACTGTCGATGCCTTGGTAAAACCGGACCTGTTCCGGCCATTCCCCTGGCAATTTTGCTCCGACAATACTGATACTGTCACCATTAACTATTGCCGCATTCGCCTGACGAAACGCCGTAAAAGGAACCGGGACCAAACCCTGTTCTTTTGCTATAACGTCAAAAGCAGGCAATGCCAGTGTATCGGTGGCCGTAGTAATCACCGGGTCGGCACCAATTATCGTCGCGACCTCCAGTGTCAGACTATTGCCGCCCCCCCAATGCCCTGACAATAAACTGATGGCATGTCGCCCCGCTTCATCGATAACGATGACCGCCGGATCAAGAAATTTTCCTTCAAGCAGCGGGGCCGCCATTCGAACCGCTATCCCGGTGGCTCCGATAAATATTATTCCATGGCAGTTTTCCCATTGCTCCTGCCAAAGCACCGCCATGCCACCCGAAGGATAGCTTGCCTCATCGTCGACGGCATAGCGAAGCGGTGCCGCGACGCCAACTTCAAAATCGCCCAAAGTGCTGCTGGTTTTTGCCGCAGCCTCTAGCCCCAGCCGCAACCGCCGTGCCAGCTGTGCCCCGCCCTTACTGGCGGCAATGATTAATAATCTATTCACTGGCCTGACGATACCCGTGGGTGAAGCCGGGATCGTAGAGGAGAGATTTGTCCCCGACGCCATCGATAAACCGGCCCACCAACACCTGGGCTGTCTTTGTTATGCCAGCCTCTTTTATCTTGTCAGCAATATCCAGAAGAGTCCCTTTTATAATCCTCTGATCCGGCCAACTCGCTTTCTCTACTACCGCTGCCGGGGTATCGGCCGGATAATATTTCATCAGCTTTGCAGTGACATCATGCAACATGTGTACGCTAAGAAAAATCGCCCGGGTCAAGATAACCGTCTGGGTAATACCCGGCAAGGTAAACTCCGCCTGCAATGCCGCTGCCGCCGCTACAAAAGAAGATACGCCCGGGACGACTTGATACGTTATTCCCAGCTTATCCAGCTCCCGCATCTGCTCGGCAATCGCGCCATAAAGCGACGGATCGCCGGTGTGAAGTCGCACGGCCAAACCGCCCGCCTGCTGACACGCAGCCAGTGCCTGAGTTGTTTCCTGCAATGTCATTTTGGCACTGTCAAAAATTTTTACCGAGGCCTTGCAATTGTCCAGCAAGGCAGGATTAACCAGGGACCCAGCCCAAACCACCGCATCTGCCTCTTGCAAGAGTCTCTGTCCCTTGACAGTGATAAGCTCCGGATCTCC
Source organism: uncultured bacterium (assembly GCA_964637885.1). Classification (GTDB taxonomy): domain Bacteria; phylum Bacillota; class CAZWXO01; order CAZWXO01; family CAZWXO01; genus CAZWXO01. The sequence goes on along the minus strand of CAZWXO010000054.1, from coordinate 4,200 downwards.
GGCTCCGGCTCCGACGAAAAAAACAGCTTCCTTCAAAACATAAACTTCCTTTCTAGCTTAGCTCTCATAATTGACGAATTATATACTGATTCCCCCCTGCCCGCTTGGCATCGTACATCGCCCCGTCAGCAACCGAAACCAATTGATCAGGGTCGGTGCCAGCCTGGGTGCAGATGGCAAAGCCAACGCTGGGGCGAACAATGATCGACTTTCCCTCAAATTCCACAGGAACTGCGAATTTTTCAACTATCCGCTCCCCGATTTTACCACAGTACAAAGAGCCACCAGCATTGGGCAAAATAATCGCGAATTCGTCCCCACCGATGCGAACTGGTAAATCCAGGGCACGAACCGACCCTGCCAGACGACGACCTGTTTCCACCAAAACTGCATCGCCAGCCGAGTGCCCATAGTTGTCATTGACTAACTTAAACTTATCCAGATCCACAAAAGCCAAGGCTAATACCCGCTCACTACTGGCACTGCGCACCTCCTGTTGCAAACGTTCATAAAAATACGCCCGATTAGCCAGGCCAGTCAGCTTATCAAAGGTGGCCATGTCGTGCACCTTCTGCTGCGCCTCTTCCAGCATACCCATGGCTTCGCGGTAATCTGTCTGGAGCTTGCGAAACAAGAAGCGTTGATTGTCGTTGAATGCTTCCAAAATAAGCTGGCGCTGCATCCCCCGTTCCAATTTGCGGCGCAATAGTTTATTTTCTTTGCTTAATCCAACTATTTCTTCACTACCCATCGCCCTATTCCTCACCTAACAACAAAACAACAAACGCATCGTTATGCAAGATAGAATCCGAATTATTCCCCAAAGGTGCAATCTCCCCAAAGCCATAAAAACCGGCCAGACTCACTTCAGCTCCGATCTTATCCTGACAGAGTCGACTCTCTTCGCCGACTCGACTGCCGAGGACGTTTCGGCGGGACGCACAAGAAAAGACCAGTGCTCCAGCAATCTTTTTTCCGGGATAATTATCCAAGGCAATCTGTGCCGACTTCGCCACGGCCTCGACAAGGTTATCCCGGCCTATTTCCGCCATACGCACAACGGCACCCTCTGGAACCTCCCCGGCAAAGATTAAAGCCTTCTCTTCCGGGACAGGATAAATCGGATCGCGGAGATAAGAACCCCCCTCCTCCATATCCAAAACTATCAACGCGAAATGAGCGAAGATGCCCGGAGTCGCATTGAGCGTGTCCCCCAGATAACGCTGATAATACTCCAGGACGGGCATCCCGTCAATTTCATACACTTTGTTATAATCGCTCTTTGTTACTCGCGCCAGCTGACTGACCGGGTTCCAGCCGTGGGCAGCGCCGAAGGAGAAGGCCAGCTTACCCGCCATCAGCATTAAGGGCATGCTGTCTGTCAGCACCTCCCTGTTGTGAAACTGGTAAGTACGAACAAATTTGTAATCATCCCCAGCTGCCCCGCCAAATAAGGGAATGCCAGCCCCTAAAGCCTGATTAACATACTTCACCAAAGGCCTCTGGTAGGCAACCAGTCCATCGGGAAAAGCCAGGCAAAGTTTAATCTCCTGCCCAGCCGGCAGGGACTGGATCATCGTGTCCCTGGCCTCCATACAAGCCTGTTGAAGGGCATCGTCATTTTTAGGGGTGATATCGCGGACAACGGTAGTCGCAAAATTAATGCCATCCGCAACGAAAAAAGTTAGAGTACTGGTATCATCAGTTTGTCCCAGTTCTCCAGATATCTCACCGTCCGTCGTGCACCCGGCTAGGGGGACCTCCGGAAAGGCGTCGTTAATAATCTGCAGCATTTTCTCGTAATCAGCATCGAGGAGCGAAGTAAAAAAAAGCATTCCCCTGGGCACTTCCCCGCCAAGAGCATCTTTTCCCTTAACAACCAATTCCATCGCTGCGTCGAAACCTTCGACGTCCTCTGAGCAAACAACCAACATCTTTAGCATCTTACTAACCCCGCTTTCTTCACCCCGGAATTCAGCCCAGCATTTCCACTCGCATCGGAAATCCTCACCAATTAATATATCCAGCTGATAAAGTCGCGCCTCAAACCAGAATTACTAAGCCGATTTGACCTTGCCCTGCAGACGACTGTAGGCATCCTCCCGCACCAACTGATAAATTACCGAGGTTGTCGGTACGGCAAAAAGCATTCCTACAATGCCAAACAAACCTCCTCCGACAATAACTCCTAAGAGGACCCACTGCGCCGGCAACCCGATTGAGCTACCGACGACCCGCGGATAGATAAGATTCCCCTCGATTTGCTGCAGCACGAGTAGGAAAACGATAAACCAAACAGCTTGCATGGGATTAACCATTAAAAGGATAAAAATCGGCAAAATCGCGCCGATCCACGGCCCTACCAGGGGAATAATATTTGTCAAAGCAATGATGACACTGATGAGAAGCGCATAGGGAAAGCCCAACAAACTCATTCCGGCAAAGCACAGTATCCCTAAAATCATCATCTCAATCAGCTGCCCGTTGATAAATAGACTGTAAGCCCGATGGGTGATCTGACCAACGTGATACAAACGCTCACCAGTTTTTTCACTGGTATAGGCCTGAATCAGAATTCGCGCCTGCCGAGAAATCCGCTCTTTGTCGAGCAAAAAATATACTGAAAGGATTAAGCCAATAAAGAGATAAAAAAGCATCGCCACAATATTCATTGTGATATCGACGATTTGCGGTGCGATTCCCTGGACTATTTTAGCGATAATTACGGGGAGCTCAACAATGATGCCGTCAAGCGTATCAAGGACGTCCTGGCTATTCCCGCCAAATAATGTAGAAAAATCGTCCACTAGGCGATTGAGATTGTCGTTGTAACTAGCCACATTTGAAGAAAACAAAACGAGGCTTGCAGAAAGTTGGGGAACGACAAAAGCCACCGCCACCACCACAATGCTCAGTAGCACAATATAAACGGTCAGAACCGACAGAGGTTTAACCAGCAGTTTGCCCGGCTTACCCTGGATTAATTTGGACAGCTGACAACGGACAAAATCATAGGGTCTGGCAAGAACAAAGGCTAGGACAATTCCAATCAACAAAGGAGTCAAAATCTTAATACCATGCACTAAAGCGGCTCCCACCGCGTCAATTTTAAAAACAAGAGCTGCCAAAATGAAGCAGTAGGTTGCAATCCAAAACGGATTCCGTGTACGTTTAGTTTCCATTTTTTATAACTCCCTCCTCTTTTCCCTCTTCCCTAACCAAGCATATCAGGGTTTACTACCCCAAACCATCATCACCGGGGTCGCCTGCCGCAGCATCATTCTCCCCCCAGACAGCATCGAAACAGGAGTTATCGCAACCAAAGCAACGCCAATGGCTGTCAGTCCTGCCTGCTCCATTGCCTGCACAGCAGCTTCGACATTATTAATCAAGATAAAATCCGCCGCTAAAATACCCCCCGGGAGCAGTGTCTCCACAGCTTGGGATATTGCCGCCTCAAGATTACCCCCACTGCCACCAATGAAAACCCGATTCGGCGCCGGTAAATCTAAACAAGCGCTCGGAGCAATCCCACTAACAATCTCAATATCACAGGCAAATTTCGCCGCATTGGCGGCAATTAACTGACAGGCCTCCGACTCACGCTCAATAGCATAAACTTTACCACTCGGGCCTGCCGCCAGCGCCATCTCTACGCTGACACTGCCAGTTCCCGCGCCGATATCCCAGCACACATGTCCTGGCTCGACGCGAAGTTTAGAAGCCAGGACAGCCCGAACCTCGCTCTTCGTCATCGGAGCATCTCCGCGGACAAACAATTCATCGGCTAATCCCGGATGAAAATTTGACTCACTCAAAATTGTCCCTCTTTTCCGATTAATCGCATTCCTCACCCAAGCCATCTTGAGCGCCCTTTGGATGCGGGCCATCAAGTCGCTCCCTGACACCCTCGCGCAGGAGTTGATAGATCAGCGACACTGTCGGAACAGCCAAGAGCATCCCGACAAGTCCAAACAAGCCGCCTCCTACCATCACCGCCAGCAAAACCCATTGGGCCGGTAGTCCGATAGTATTGCCCGCGACCAACGGGTAAAGAATATTCCCGTCAAATTGCTGCAAGACGATAATAAAAATGAGAAACCAAAAAGCCAGCATCGGGTCAACCATAAAAAGAATAAAAAGAGGAAGAACCGCACCGACAAAGGGACCAAAGATGGGAATGATATTGGTCACCGCAAT
>CAZWXO010000053.1:0-15221 GCA_964637885.1 uncultured bacterium | reverse complement strand
TTAATTGTTAATCGCCGACTTTTTCAGTGGTCTCGTACGTCCCCTTGTATCCACCGTTGACATTCTTCGTACAAAAGGGTAGGATGGCGGCGAGAGCTGCACGAAATAGAAGCAATTAATATCGAAAGGGAGATGATGATTTATGCTGGAAGATAAAACAAACTTACTGGGAAAAACCTTGAGTGAAACCGAGCTATCCTTGGCCTCCGGTGGCGCGGGAGGGGAAGAAATGAAGCCCATTGGGGAAATCGTTTGTCCTAAGTGTGGATTTCTCAATATTATCTATCCTAATTCTTCGAATTTTTGCACTAATTGCAATGAACAAATCACTTGGGGTTAGTTCGGGCAAGGAAGAATCAATAAATACCGGCTGGCGCTGAACGCGATGGGGTTAAATTATAGAGATGAATTATTGAGGATTTCTCGTAAAACTGCCTGTAAAGAGGGCAGTTTTTCTTTGCAGACGAAAAATATCTGTTCGGCATCGATGTCAAAATAATGATGGGCAATAAAGTCACGACGGATACAAGGGGACGCTCCTTGCGTATACCGGAGGGTGGAGTGTTAGGATACGCAAGGAGCGTCCCCTTGTATCCGTGTATCCACCTTGTTGACATCGGCGGGCGGGAGCTATATTATTAGTTAGCCAAACTAACTATGCTAAAAGGAGCCTGTTGCCTGTGAAGCAAACGAGTATCGAACTATTGCTGGTGGAGTTTTCCGAAACCCTTGCCGCGATGCATCATCGCATCCACGCTTCCCTTGGAGATGATCCGGCCGGGAGCCGGCTGACGCTTAATCAATTCCACTATATCAAGGCCATCGACGCCTTGGGGGAGCCGACCATCACTCAACTGGCGGCCATGCTGAAGATAACCAAAGCCTCGGTGACCGGTGGCATCAATAAGCTGGAGCGGCTGGGATATGTGGTAAAAAAGCAGTCGGTGACGGATCGGCGCGTTTGCCACCTAGCTCTGACTCCGGCCAGCCAGCGCTTGGTGGATGCCAAGCGGCAGGCGCTAAATGCCTATGGGGAGGCGGTTATGGCCGCTCTGACACCGGCGGAAGCGCGGCAGCTGACCCTTTCGCTGGGCAAGATCGTCAAGGTCTTTAAAGCCGAGCAGGGGGAAAGCTGATGCTGCGCCTGTTTAAATTTTTACGCCCCTACCGCCTGATGATAACGGCGATTCTGCTGCTGGTCTTTGGTCAGACCTTGGCTGATTTGTACCTGCCGACGTTGATGGGAGAGATGGTCAACTTTGGCATCATCACCGGCGACATCGCTTTTATTTGGCAGACCGGCGGAGTAATGCTGCTGGTTAGCGCTGCCGGGGTGGTCTGCGCTGTCCTGGGCAACTACTATGCGGCCAAGGTAGCGGTGGGGTTGGGGCGGATTGTCCGCCAGGCGCTATTTACCCGGGTGGAGAGTTTTTCCTTGCATGAGTTTGATCAGCTAGGCACTTCCACCTTGATTACCCGAACGACCAACGATGTCACCCAAGTGCAGAATGTAACCGTGATGATTATGCGGATGCTGGTGGCGGCGCCGATGATGATGGTGGGTGGGGTGATCATGGCCTTGTCCAAGGATGGTCCGTTGACGCTGGTTTTTGTTGTGGCGCTACCGGTACTGGCGGGAACCTTGTACTTGATAGCCAGTCGGGCCCTGCCCCTTTTTAAAGTCATGCAGGAAAAAATCGACGGAATCAACCTTGTTTTGCGGGAAAACCTGACCGGAATGCGCGTCATTCGCGCCTTCAATCGAACCAGCCGGGAACAGGAGCGTTTCGCCGTGGCCAATGCCGATTTGACGGACAACTATATCCGGGTTAACCGCATCATGGCCTTTATGATGCCGGCGGTGATGCTGATTATGAATCTGGCGACGACGGCGATTCTATGGTTTGGGATTATTCGCATCGACAGCGGCGGGATGTCTGTCGGGGCGCTGGTGGCTTTTAGTCAGTATGCTTTTCAGATTCTTTTTTCGGTAATTATGGTGACGATGATGTTTATCATGCTCCCTCGGGCTGCGGCGGCGGCCGCCCGGATCAACGAGGTACTAGATACAGTGCCGGAGATCAATGATCCGGACCAGCCGATGACAACCCCTGGCGGGCAGGGCATGGTGGAGTTCCGCGACGTGACTTTCAGTTACCACGGAGCGGAGCAGCCGGCTCTCACGGGGATCTCTTTTGTCGCTCAGCCCGGGGAAATGACGGCAATCATTGGGGGCACCGGGGCGGGGAAATCCTCGCTGATCAACCTGATTCCACGTTTTTACGATGTGGATAGCGGCAGTGTTCTAGTGGATGGAGTCGACGTTCGAGGGATGACCCAAGCGGACCTGCGCCGCAAGATTGGGCTCGTTCCCCAGAAATCGGTATTATTCTCCGGCAGTGTCCTGGATAATATTCGCTATGGCGACAAGGAGGCTAGCGCCGAGGAAGCGCTGCAGGCGGCGGAAACCGCCCAGGCCGCCGCCTTTATCCAGCAGCTCCCGGGCGGCCTTCACAGCGAGGTGGCCCAAGGCGGGGCGAATCTGTCCGGCGGGCAAAAACAGCGCCTGGCAATCGCCCGGGCTTTGGTGCGGCGTCCGCCTATCTATATCTTTGACGACAGCTTTGCAGCGCTGGATTATCAGACGGAAGCAAGGCTACGGGCGGCGCTGCGGCAAGAGCTTGCCGCCAGCACGATCTTTCTCGTCTCCCAGCGGGTGGCGACGGTTATGGAGGCGCAGCGGATTATCGTTCTCGATGAGGGGAAAATTGTCGGAATGGGCAGTCATCGGGAGCTGATGGAAGGGTGTCAGGTGTATCGGGAAATTGTCTTCTCCCAGCTGACCCGGGAGGAGAGCGCATGACGACAGTGAAAAATAATTTAATCACAGATAATGCTCCGGAACTGAAGGCAGGCCAGGCTACCGGGCTAGTTGCCGGGTCTCGCCAAGGCCCTGGCGGCGGCAGCCCCCCTGACCGCAGTTTATTCGGTGGAGGGCCGGGGAGCAATTTAGGGCGCATCGTGGAGAAGCCAAAAGATTTTAAGAAAACCCTGCGGCGCTTTGTTCGCTACCTGCGGCCGTATCACGGCCAGCTTCTGGCGGTCTTGTTGTTTGCTATCCTCAGCACTGCCTTTGCCATCGTCTCGCCAAAAATTACCGGGATGGCAATGAACGAGCTCAGCGACGGTTATACTGCTCGGATGGCGATTCAGCAGGTGGCCGCTATCCAGGAAAAGGTGCCTGATGCAGCGGTAGCTGCGCCCAGCATTCTGGCCGCTAGCGACCCGGCAGCAAAAGCCCGCATCTATTATCAGGTGATGACAGCCGGAGCGGGCAGCCTCGCCTTGCCGGAGGAGAGCTGGCCGGGGCCGGAGCAGATTATTAATGCCCAACGGGCCATCGAAGCCACCGACGGGCAGCTCAACTTTAATTATCTGAGCGCGATCATCCTCGTCTTGTTGGCGCTCTACTTGCTCAGCTCCCTCTTTACCTTGGCGATGCAGTACGTCATGGCTGCCGTTGCGCAGCGGGCCGTGGCCAGCCTGCGTCAGGATTTGGATCACAAACTGGCTCGGCTACCCTTAAAGTATTTTGACCAGCGCACTCATGGGGAGATTCTTAGCCGGATGACCAACGACATCGATACGATCTCGACGACCCTGCAGCAGAGCCTGACACAGCTGATTACTTCGGCGATTCAGATTGTCGGTTATATCTTGATGATGCTGATCACTAGCCCCACCTTGACCCTGATTATGCTGGCGACTTTGCCCCTCTATATCTGGAGCACGATGTGGATTGCCAAAAAATCGCAGAAATATTTTACCGCGCAGCAAAAGGAGATGGGGCAGCTCTCCGGCCATGTCGAAGAGATGTTTGCCGGCCACAAGATTGTCAAAGCCTTTGGCTGCGAAGAAGACTCGATTAAAATTTTTAGCGCCACCAACGACCGCCTCTACGAGGCTGGCTGGAAGGCGCAGTTTGTCTCAGGCATCATGCACCCGCTAATGAACTTTATCAGCAACCTGGGGTATGTGGCGATTTGTGTCGTTGGAGGCCTGTGGATCACCGCCAACCGTCTGCGCCTCGGGGATATCACCGCTTTTATCCAGTACTCCCGTTCCTTTACGATGCCCATCGTTCAGACTGCCACCATCGCCAACCTCTTGCAATCGACCATCGCTTGCGCGGAGAGGGTCTTCGAGGTGCTGGATGAAGCCGAGGAAAGCCCGGATGCTCCGGAGGCGAAGTCAATTCCTGCCCCCCGGGGGGATGTCTGTCTGGCGGATGTCGACTTTGGGTATGCGGCGGACACCCCTTTGATTCAAGGGATGAATATCCATGTGCACCCAGGGCACACTATCGCCATCGTCGGTCCTACCGGGGCCGGGAAAACAACCTTGGTCAATTTGCTGATGCGCTTTTATGAAATCGATGGCGGCACAATCTCGATTGACGGGGTGGACATCCGGGAGATGCGGCGGGAAAACCTGCGCAGCCTCTTTGGGATGGTCTTGCAGGACACCTGGCTCTTTAACGGAACGATTCGGGACAACATCGCCTATGGCAAGGACGGGGCGACCGAGGAGGCCATCATCGCCGCCGCCAAGGCCGCTCACGCTGACCACTTTATCCGCACCCTCCCGGAGGGATACGCCACGGTTCTCAACGAAGAGGCTTCCAACATCTCCCAGGGGCAAAAGCAGCTGCTGACGATTGCGCGGGCAGTCCTAGCAGATCCGGCGATTCTGATCCTCGACGAGGCGACCAGCAGCGTCGACACCCGCACCGAGGTCCTGATCCAGCAAGCGATGCAGCGTCTGATGAAAAATCGGACCAGCTTTGTCATCGCTCATCGCCTCTCGACAATTCGCGATGCTGAGCTGATTCTGGTGATGAACGAGGGGCGGATCGTCGAGCAAGGCAACCATCAGGAGCTGCTGGCCCAGGGCGGGTTTTACGCGGAGCTCTACGCTAGCCAGTTCGCCGGAGAAGAAGGGGCCCGGAGCTAGGGAAGGGCTCAATGATGTTGAAAAAAGCAGGCACCCTCAAGGGGTGCCTGCTTTTAATAAGTCGGAAAAAATTGATCGTAGGTGTCTGCTTATTCGGCGACATAAGGTTGGGAAACGAGGTCCAGATACTCCTGCCAAATAGGCGTCAGTTCGGCGAAAGCTTGCGACATCTCTGCCAGCTCATCTTCGCTAATTGCAGTTGGGTCGGCGAGCTGCTCTCCCGTATAATCGAGCATTTCGGCGGCAGCAATCAGGGCTGCGCCTAATTCTTCATCGTGATTAGGGGCGGTATCCCAGCCGTTTTCGATTGCCATTTCTCCGGCGGCAGTGACGAGCTCGAGCAATTCGTTGTGTTGGTCGATGACCGCATTGATGGCGTCAGTTTGCTCGGCGTCGAGTTCGGATGTTGTGTCCTCGGCATCGCCACCACAGGCAATCAGGGCAAAGGAAAGGATGAAGATAAGGGCTAGTAAGGCTAATTTTTTCATGGATAATATCTCCTTTTTTTCAATTATAGAGCGCTGGATAGACCAACCATTCAACTATAGCAAATCGGCAAGACTACTGCAAGGAATTTCGATAGCGTTATGCTTGGGGGAATCGATGCGCTGCTTGACGCCGCGAAGGATTGCTTGTTACTGAAGCTGGGGAGATGGTACACTAAGATGGCATTGATTAAAAAATCGAGAGATTAGTAAAAAGCAAATTAAGATGTAGAGGCAATCGAGTTTTAAGCTGCAACAAGAATTGTTGTGCTTAAGGATTGCCGTCTTGCAGACTTTCGTGTAGTTGGCTGCAATTAACAGAAAATTCTATAAAGGGTTGGTTGAAGATGGGAATGAATGAGCGGAAATTTCTTGGTAATCCCACATTGGAGACAGAAAGGCTGATCTTGCGGACATTGCGCGAAAGCGATGCCGCAGATGTCTTCGCTTACGCCAGCCATCCGGAGGTCAGCCGCTATGTGACATGGGAGTCTCATCAAACCCTGGAGGATTCCGTCGCCTTTATCGATTGGACGGCGAAGCGTTTGGCTGAAGACGAGGCAGGAGACTGGGGCCTTGAGGATAAGAAGACGGGCAAAATCATCGGCTCAATTGGATTTGCGCATCTGGATGAAGTCAATTGCCGCGGGGAGATTGGCTATGCCATGGCCCTAGACAAGCGGGGGCAGGGGCTGGTGCCGGAGGCGCTACGTCGCTTGATCGCCTTTGCTTTTACAGAGATGAAGCTGAACCGCCTCGAGGCGGTTCACTTTGTCGAAAACGAGGCTTCCGGCCGGGTAATGCAGAAGGCCGGAATGCGCTATGAAGGTCTTTTGCGCCAGCGGATGCTGGTCAAGGGTGTTTATCGGGATGTCAGGCAGTACGCCATTCTTCGGGGTGACTGGCAGGCGTAGTTTTCGCCGCCTGTCTTATTCGATTGGAGACCATGTTCCATCAGGTGACATCGTGCCAAGATCGCCGTCGTTCCAATCGCCTTCTTCGACAGTTCCGTCTGGGTAGGTTTTGGTGCCTGGGCCATTCAGGGCGCCCATAGCAAAACTACCGCTATATATAGTACCATCCGCCCAGGTCATCTCTCCTTGTCCGCCAGGCTCATTTTCTTCAAATTCACCCACGTAAACGACTCCATCGAGTGTCAAAGTGCCGTAAACAAGGTCGCCCGCTTCGCTGACTTCACCGACAAAGATTGAGCCGTCTTCACGCTCAATCGTTTTTGCTTCGGCGATGGGTTCGGCGTCAGGTGCAGCGGTTTCCGAGCCACACGCTGTGGAAAAAATAGCCACCAAGGCCAATGTTAGGATTAGTAAAAATTGTTTTTTTAGCATAGTATTACCTCCTCAAGTGCATACAGTATAGCACGAGCGGCTAGCTATGGGAGAGAAAGGCGGAGAGGTTTTCTCGAGGTCTTCGGAACGCATGGAAAGGGGTGGCGGCGCAGCATCAGCGCAGAGGAATTACCTCATTAAAGCGGATACCCAACCTTAGGGGGCTTAGTAAGCAGATATACCCCTCGAAACTATTGAATGGGGATGAGCAGTTCGGTTGAGTTAGGTTTTCCCTCAACAGAGTTTTCTCGCGACTGCTCAAGGATGTAGGGCTTGCACGTGGAATAGCCGGCTAATGGCAGCCACGTTTGCCAGATATATTGATACGTCAGCGCAATTTTGCCTGTCCGATGATTGAACTTGGCGTAATTTTGCTTGGGAATAAGCTTAATCGCTTCGTCTTCCTGGGCCAAGGTCTGGTCTGCCACCTGGTCGCAAAAAAAACGGGGTAAGCTAACTTGGCTGTTAGTAAAATTAGGATAAACAAGTGCCATCGGGCGGGGAATCGAGCTGTCAATGATATTAATGGTCACAAAGAAGTCGGGTAAGGTAATCATTTGAGGGGTGAAAAAGGCGTTTCGGTTAATGTGGAGTAGATATTCCATGGTCAGGGCCATGCGTCCGGGAGGCAATCCAGTCGCACTCTCCCGGCATTTGACGGGGGACACTCCGAACATTTTTTTAAAGGATCGCGAGAAAGCCTCCAAACTGCCAAACTGATATTTGAAGGCAAGATGGGTAATTGAGTCTTCTTTGCTTTTAAGACATCGTGCCGCCTCTGACAAGCGACGCCGGATTAAATAATCGTAGGGGCTATGGCCGGACAGGGAATTAAAGAGGCGGGAAAAGTGGAAAATCGAATAGCCGGCGGCTTGCGCCATCTCGTCGACAATAATTTGCTCGCAAAGATTGGCTTCAATGAATTGAACTGCCTGATAGATTTCATCGACTCCCGGCGCTGCTTTATGCATTGGCTTTAATTGCCGGCTGTACTGGCAGATAGACATCGATTTCTGAAGCTTCGATCATCTCCATCCCTTTAAAGCGCTGGTCATAGCGCGTCAAGGAATAATTGTAGGAAGGCACGTAGTTTTGGCCGGGCAACCATTCTTTGGCGATGGACATTTGCCAATCAGAGCTGATTTCTCCTCCGCGAATCGTCAAGACTGCGTAGGCTGTCAGTGGCAGTTGACGAGCCACGCACTCGATGGGGATATCTTCTAATGTGGCGACGATTACTCCGACGAAGACGTCAAAATTCCCGGTGCGTTGCGTTTCTTCTGTAACGAAGTGTCCCTCAAAAATCGCTTCAGGGAAAATGTTGTGCTTGATCCGCGGGGCGTTGTGTTGATAAAAATCGGTGAAGCGGCGACACAAGACCCCGATTTCGTTTTCTTCTTCCCAGGCCGAAGCCCGACTAAAAGGGTTCCCATAAAAATTCATTCCGATTAGATAATAAGCAGCCGGTGCAATAAATTTATTGAGCTCCATCACGCTTCCTCCTGGCTAAATAACTCTTTGCCCTCATTTTAGCGCAGGCAAGCAAGGATAGCGAGAGCAAGATTGATCAAGTTGGCTTTAATAATGGGGGTAACTGGTGCTAAAAAGGCGCAGAATGCATCAAGCATTGTGGATGCGGCCATGATACGATTTCCCTAACAAACCAATTTTATTAGGAGGAATTGCCATGACATCGACCAATATCTGTCTCGCCCCGATCGGCAAGGTAAAAGCGCAACAAGGAATCTTTCAACTGGAGATTTTTCCCCAGTGGCGACCAGCTCTCAAAGGCTTAGAGGGCTTTAGTCACTTAAATGTCTTGTGGTGGAGCCATCTCTTGGATGAGAGCGGGGCAAGAAATATCTTAACAGTCGATACACCCTATCGAGGGGCGCCGGAGACACTGGGCGTTTTTGCGACGCGCTCTCCGCAAAGGCCTAATCCAATCTGTCTAAGTGTCGTCGAAGTGCATCAGATCGATTTTACGACTGGCTTGCTCACTTTGGATTATCTCGATGCCGAGGAGGGGACGCCGATAATCGATATTAAGCCGTATTACCCCTGCTCAGAAATAGTTAAGACTGCCCGCACCCCGGCCTGGAGTGACACCTGGCCGAAATGCCGGGAAGATTCGGGAACATTTGATTGGAGCGCTGTCTTTATCAACGCCAGTTGATTAGCAAGCTTAAGGGGACTGATCAAAGCTGCTTCAAAAATGGGTGATGCAACAATCATTGGGTGAATCGTCGGCGAAAGCCAAAGAGGGCACAGGCCAAGTGGCCAGTGCCCTCTTTGTTTCACCAATATTTATTGCTGGTGGTTTTGGCGCAGACTTTACTGTGCGGGCATCCTGAACAACGGATGCCTTTTTTTCTGTCGCTTAGAATTTTAACCAAGGCGACAGCAACGATGGTAAAGATTATCGATATGATGATAATATTTCCTAACATTTTAGGCCGCCTTTTCTTCCAAGCTCTTCGGAACACTCTCGTTCCTTTTACGAATCAAGTAAACGACGATTCCGACCATGAGGGCAACCGCCAGGAGACCGGGAATAGCGCCGGTGCCGAAGCTTCCGGTTGTTATCAAGGTGCCGATCTGGTAGATGAAATAGGCCACAAAATAACCCATTCCGAATTGGAGGCCGATGCCGGCCCATAGCCATTTCTTGCTTTCGAGCTCGGCATTCATCGCCCCGATTGCCGCAAAGCATGGCGGGGTAAAGAGATTAAACGTTAGATAAGCAAGGGCAGCGGCCGAAGTCAAACCCATCATGGAAGCGACATCGCTAGCACCGGAGATGAGGGCCAGCTCTTCGGTGTCGATAAAATTGGTGATACCATAAACGACTGCTAGAGTTCCAACAACATTTTCTTTGGCAATAAAACCGGTGACAGCAGCCGCAGCTAGTTGCCAGGCACCAAAGCCCAGAGGGACTAAAAGGAATGCGACGGGGCTGGCGACGCTGGCGAGGATGCTCGTACTCTCCCTGCCTGTTTCCACAACCTGAAAGCTCCAATTGAAGGTTTGCATGATCTGGACAGCGACATTGCAAACGAGGATAATCGTCGCGGCCTTAACGATAAAGGCTTTAGCTCTGTCCAACGTGGAGGTCAAAGCCCGCTTGATACTGGGAACGCGGTATTCGGGAAGCTCCATGATGAAAAAGGAACGAGTGTCTCCGTCCTGGGTAATTTTTTTGACTAAAAGAGCGGCGACGACGATGATTCCGATAGCAAGGAAGTACATGGATGTTCCCACCCAGGCAGCGTCACCGAAGAAGACTCCGGCAAAAAGAGCGATAACGGGTAATTTGGCTCCGCAGGGCATGAAAGGGGTCAACATCGCCGTGGTTCGCCGTTGTCTTACGTCGCGAATTGTTCTTGAGGCCATGATGCCGGGGATTGCACACCCGGTGCCAATTACCATTGGAATTATAGTTTTTCCCGAGAGCCCGACTTTTTTAAAATGGCGGTCCATAACAACGGCGACACGTGCCAGATAGCCGCTGTCCTCCAGTAGGGCCAGGAGGAAGAAAAGCACCATAATCAGGGGCAGAAAGCCGACGACGGCACCGACGCCACCGATGATTCCATCAAGTAGCACAGCGCTGAGGAATGGGGAAACGCTCTCACCTATCAATCCCTCGATAAAGGTGTAAAAACTATCGATGTAGCCGACAAGGAAGTCGGCGAGAAAGGGCCCCAGATAACCCTGGGAGATAGAGAAGACTCCGTAAATAACTGCGGCGAAGATGGGAATCCCCCAAATCTTATGCGCGACGATTCGGTCGATTGCATCCTGACGTGTTTGCAGGTGGCTGGCGACTTTTCTTCTCTCGACATCTATCACTAGTTCGTCAACATAGCCAAATCGCTGGCGTTCCACTGCTTCAGTTAGCTGCTGCATGTCGCTGTCACCAACCGGTTCAGTGACTGTGGCGACGAAAGGAGCATTTTGGGTTGTTCCGGCGACACTGACTGCCATCTCGACTAGATCAGCCAGCCCCTTTCCTTCGCTGGAGATTGTTTCGATAACTTGACAACCTAGTTGCTTAGCCAGTTGGTCAGTTTTGATAGTGATGCCTTTTTTGGCAAGCAGGTCACTTTTATTGAGGGCGATGACGACAGGGATGCCCAGTTCCAGTAACTGAGTCGAGAACAACAAGCTTCGGTTCAGATTCGTGGCATCGACAATATTGATGATAATATCGGGGTTTTCATTTTTAACAAATTCACTGGTGATGCTTTCCTCGGAAGTGAAAGGCGCAATCGAATAGGCTCCGGGTAGATCGATGACACGGATCGTTTGACCTGATTTATTTAGTTCTTTTTTTACATCTCCCTCTTTTTTTGCAACTGTCACTCCAGGCCAGTTGCCTACATATTCGACTTTTCCTGTGATGGCATTAAACAGTGTTGTCTTTCCGCTGTTCGGGTTTCCGGTGAGTGCGATCCGCATAACAATTCTCCTTTATTTATAATATTTGTTTGCCAAGGCTAACTTTACTCCCAAAAAAAAGACAGACCAGACCAACTGCTAAATCAGAATAGTTTTTGCAAGGTCCGAGTCGATACTGTATCGGGCATCTTTGACGTGAACAATATAATTTTCGGCTAAAACAGATAGAACGGTTATCTTTTCACCTGTGAAGCAACCAAGAGTAAAAAGAAAATCCCGCATACTTTTTTCTTCAGTAGCAATTCCTCTGATAATGTAGGGGCGATTCACCTCACCTTGGGTCAGGTTCTGCGGGTACTTGGTTGTCGCCTTTCTAACGGTACGCTCGCCACCCAATACATTGCTTTCTAGCGCTAGTTCCATCGTAACCTCCTTGCAGTCCCGATATAGAGTGTTTGGACTTTTTAGTTTATTAGAAGCATCATGTTCTAAGAATCGTATTAGAAAAATTGCTTAGGTATCAAATGTTTGTCTCAACTAACTTATTTAGAATAATACATTAATTTCGGTAGCGTTGTCAACAATTTTTTCCCTATTAGTTTGGATATTCTGCTTTGCAATTGCCCGCCAACCTTGGCGTAGTGCAATTAAGTGATTCTTTCCCAGCTGTTTTTATTAAAGTTAGCAGAGGATTGGGGTGCTCGACAGGCAGAAGTAAGTGATTTTTTTCTAAGAAGTCGGCGGCAGCTTCTTGACTTTTCGAGCAAGAGGCGTATAATCAAATTAGATTATGTGCATATGCACAATAACATGGAGGTGACAATGATGCCAAGAGGAGATGGGACAGGTCCAGTGGGGACAGGCCCAGGTGTAGGTTGGGGAAAAGGTTCGTGTCGCGCTGCCTGCAGCTGGTTGGGTTTTCGCAGGGGAGCAGGACGCGGGATGGGCATGGGTATGGGTTTTGCCGCCCCCACCCCGAGTGATCAGAAAGAATTGCTGGAGAAACAAAAAGAGTTGCTTGAAAAGCAAATTAGTCTGCTTAATCAGCAGGAAAAGTAATTAAGCTGGTCCTGAAGGTGGTGCGGCGGGACAACGCATTGTGATTGATTAATGCTTCGATTTTTTCGGGGCATTTTTTTATGGACATTGGGAAATTGTCTCTTAAGTTTTGTCATCGAGGTCAATTTCATAAGCGCTGGACTTATCTTTGCTTCCAAGTTTGCCCGGGCCAAGCTCAGCCCATAGCATACCCACCAAAATCAGGGCGCCACCGATGACTGTCCGGGGGCCTAAAATTTCTCCAAGGGTCAGGCTGGAAAAGATGGCAGTAAAAACTGGTTGCGAGGCATTGATCACGGCCGCATGATCCGCTGTCGTGTGCTTTTGCCCCCAAGTCTGTGTCAGCAATCCCAGGGCTGAAGGCATAATCGCTAGGTAGAGGACACCGCCGATACTGACGGGAGAAAGCTGCTGCACGGGGGGGTCGAGCCACAAAGCCAAGAGGCAAAAGGCGATGCCGCAGGGAATAAGCTGATAAAAGACGAGGTTGATGGCGCTTTTGCCTTTGACGAAAATCTCTGTTGCTACGATTTGGGCTCCGAAGAATAAGGTGGAAACAAGAATTAGGATGTCTCCAATGGAGAAGTTGAGGCTACTTAGAGACATGACCCCGAGGCCGATTACTGCCACAGCCGCTCCTTGCACGATTTTGCCGTTGGGCCAGCGCCTTTCGAGGATGGCGGTCATGAAGGGGACGAGGAGAACAAAGAGGCAGACGATGAAGCCGGAGCGGGAGGCTTCGGTGTATTTAATTCCTGAAGCAAAAAAATAGAAACCGCCAAACCAAAAAAATCCGGTAATAACTCCGGCACGAAGCTCATCTAGCTTGATTGGAAAAAGCCTCTTGCGGAAGAGCAGGCCGATTATTATTCCAGCTAAAAGAAAACGCCACCCGAGCAGGGTCAGCGTCGGGATCTCCCCAAGGCTAACTTTTAAGACAGGATAGCTGGAGCCATAGATGGCTGAAGCTAAGAGCAGGGCAAGATCTGCCTGGAGAATTTTCTTTTTGGTTGGCGAGCTGTGTGGGGTAGCATTCGTCAAATTAATTTCTCCTTTAATAGACTTGGGAATTCGGGATGTGGCCATTATTATAGTAGCACTAATTTCAACGCAGCAACAGGAAGGAAGGACAATTTTTCGAGCAGAGCCATGGGGTGGTTCTCGGGGTGGGGGAGCAGATTATTACATATGGGGAACCTCGCAAAGCAACCTTTCGCATAAAATCAATTTTCCCTCTGTCCTTTGGCGCTATATCGAGAAATAACCCCATTTTTTAGCTGCTAGGCGCTTGCTGTAGTATCTGTTTTTTCACAGTGCTCGGAAGAGCGGTGGCGCCGATATTCCCGCATAACAAGAGTTGCGGCGATGGTCACCGTGAGGGCTTCGGCGACAGGGAGCGCCAGCCAGAGGCCGTTGACTCCGATAGCCTCTGGTAAAAGCAAAATGCCCATGCTGATAAAGACAAAGGTGCGCAAGACAGCAATCAGGGCGGAAAGTTTGCCATTGGAAAGTGCGGTAAACATGGCGGAGGCGTTGAAACCCATGAATAAAAAACAGAAGGAAAAAAGCAAAAAGCCGTTGAGGGTGATTTGAAAAACCTCGGGATTGCGGCTGGCGAACATGCCGATGATTTGGCTAGCTCCGAGGTTGGCAAAGGCAAAAATAGCTGCGGAGCATACTCCAATCAAGATGACACAGATGCGAATGATTTTGCGCAGCTTGAGAGCATCGGCGCAACCGTGGTTGTAGCTGATAATCGGGGCTACCCCTTGGGCAAAGCCGTAGAAGACGGCATTGAGCATAAATTCGGCGTAGAGCAAAATAGCGACGGCGGCGACTCCGTTGACACCGAGCAGACGTAAAGCCATCCAGTTCAGTAGCAGGGTGCTGAAACCTGTAGCTAGGTAAGTAATCATTTCGGAGGCACCGTTATACGATGCCTCGGATAAAATTTTCAAGCTAAAAATCGGTTTGGCGTAGTGAAGAGGTTTATTTTTTTTCAAGAAGAAGAACAGGCCGTAAAAGGCCGGAATTGTGGTCCCGATTCCCGTCGCCCAAGCGGCACCGCTGAGCCCCATGTCTAGGACTCCGATAAAGTAATAGTCTAGAAATGCGTTGGTCAGTCCGGCGGCGACGGTGAGAAAAAAGCCTAATTTGGGATGTCCGGCGGTGATGAAAAACATGCCGAAAAGCATTTGCAGCATGATTGTCGGGAGAAAAAACAGCAAAGGCAAATAATAGTCGTAGCTGTACTGCCATAGAGCGTCGTTAGCCCCGAGCCAGGTTAAAAACTGGTTGGCGAAGACATAGCCGACCACAGCGAAGATTAGACTAAGGGCGAGGCAGATAATGACAATGAAAGTAAAAGCCCGGCGGGCTAGCAAATTGTTCCCCGCCCCCATTTCCCGGGCGACGATGGCGCTGCCCCCTGCTGCCAGCATTGCCCCGGTGGCCATGATGACGCAATAGCCGGGGTAAACAATATTGATGGCCGCCAAGGCGTCGGTGTTGATTAGGATGGAAACAAACAGGGAGTCAACAATAGTATAAGCGGCCATGAAAAGCATCATGGCAACGGTTGGTAGGGTATATCCAATCAAGGAGCGATATGTAATTTGTCGGGCCAGAGGGTTTTTCATTTTTCCACCACGATTTCTTTTCTTTCCACGGCAAACTATCGGAGAAGGCGATAGTTTGCAGGTGACGCCATCAAGTGGCGCACACAATTCTATTTTACCACGGGAAAGTTCGAAACCAAAGTGGGATGCGAGGGGGCGGGGATACGAGGGGACGGTCCTTGCGTATACCGAGTATCCAAGTATACGCAAGGACCGTCCCCTCGCATCCCTGAAAAAGTCGGCAATTAACAATTAAGATTTAACAGTTAACAATTTTGGTAAGAATTATAAAGTGTACC
>CAZWXO010000052.1:0-15341 GCA_964637885.1 uncultured bacterium | reverse complement strand
GGCAAAGAGCTCGGCAAGCGTTTCGGTTTGCCGCTGTGGCAAGTAGCGATGACGGCAACGGAAGCTAACCGCTACGTCATTCGAATTAGCCGGGCTCTAACTGGTCGGCCAAAGGTCCTTTCGATGAATGAATGCTACCACGGCAGCCTAGATGAAACCTTGCCACACATCGGCCCCGACGGCAAGTTGGAGCTTCGCTCCGAATTTGATATGAATCCAGGTGTTCCTAAGGATAGCTTGAGCCGCGTCGTCGAGTTTAACGACATTGAAGCGCTGGAGCGGGAGCTGGCATTCGAAGATTGTGCCTGCGTCCTGGCAGAACCTGTGATGACTAATTGCGGGATGGTTCTTCCGGCCCCGGGTTATTTAGAGAAACTGCGCGAGCTTTGCACCAAGTACGGTACTTATCTCGTTATCGATGAAACTCACACTTTTTCTAATGGCTACGGGGGATATACGAGGGCTCACGGACTCAAGCCGGACTTTGTCACTCTTGGGAAATCCATCGCCGGTGGCGTACCTGTGTCTGTGTACGGATTTACGCATGAAGTGGCCGATAAGATTAACGCAACCTTCGGCCGCAAGGGCGTGGCTGATCCAATGGGAATCAGTGGCACCTTATCGGGGAACGCTTTTGCGATTGCAGCTATGCGGGTGACTTTGGAAAAGGTGGCGACGCCGGAGGCTTTCGAAAAGATGTTCGCCGGCCAGGAGCGCCTATCTGACGGTCTCGATGCCATCTTGGAAAAATATAAGATTCCTTGGAGCTTGACCCGCAGTGGGGCACGGTGCGAGCTGCAGTTCATGCCTACTTTGCCAAAGAACGGCTCCGAGGCCAAAGAGCATTTTGATTGGCAACTGATGTACTACACTCATGTTTTCTTAGCAAATCGTGGAATTCTCATAACTCCTTTCCACAACATGATGCTTGTACCCCCGGTGGCAAGTGATGCGGATATCGATTGCCTGATCCAGGGTTGGGATGACTGTCTGGCTGAGCTGGCCGAACTAGCCAAGCAATAAACAGCACAATTTATATTTAAATAGCGCCTGATTTTAAACAGGCCAACGTGCAAATTAGCTGATTGAGTCGCGCAATTTTTTCCATCGGAGCCTAGGACGTCTGCTCCAGGAAGATAGTGCTCAGCCTTTCCTTGCTATTCACGTTGGTCTGTTTTGGCATTTTTCTCCTTTTTCTATTGATATAATCAAATTGTAGTGATAGGATTCATATATGTTTTGCCTAGATAATGCAGAGGATAGGGGGAGATAAATTGGATTATTGCCATCTTGATTTAGAAAAATTACGCGAGCTTAAAGCATTGGGTGGCGAGGATGCCAATAGTTTTTTAGTTGAACTGGTGGAAACTTTTATTAAAGATTCGGCTGGCCGCTTAAGCAATATGGAAAAATGCTTCGCTGCTGACGACCTTGCCGGCGCTTCTCGCTACGCCCATGCTATGAAATCTTCATCGATGCTTTTAGGTGCAGTCTGCTTTTCCGAGCGAAATCGCCTCGCTGAGCACGCGGGTTTCGAGCACAATAAAGAAGTTTTCTCGGAGCAGCTGGAGATCATCCGGCACGAGTACCCGGAAATAACTGCCCAGCTAGAGCTCTTGATGGAAAGAAATTTCATTGACCTATAGGCAAGCGAGCCTCTGCGCTATTTGTTTACAGTCGGCTTTTTTGGTATAATACGCTCGGTATTATAAAAATAGGAGGCAATGCCCATGGAAGCTTTTCACGCGTTTATTGGTTGGCTTAATGGTTATCTTTGGGGCCCGCCCATGCTTATCTTGCTCTTCGGCACTCATATCTATCTTACAATTCGAACCGGTTTTATGCAAAAACACATCTTTAAAGCTATCAAGCTCTCGATCAAAAAAGATGACAAATCCGCAGGAGATATCAGCCAGTTTGGCGCCTTGACGACGGCTCTGGCGGCGACGATCGGCACCGGTAACATCATCGGCGTGGCTACGGCTGTCGCCCTAGGTGGCCCAGGTGCAGTGCTGTGGTGCTGGCTGACGGGTGTCTTCGGAATCGCGACAAAGTACTCCGAAGCCTTACTCTCAGTAAAGTATCGTGTCAAAACATCGGACGGAACGATGCTGGGCGGGCCGATGTACGCCCTAGAGAATGGCCTTAATATGAAGTGGCTTGGCGTGCTTTTTTGTGTCTTTACCAGTATTGCCGCTTTTGGCATCGGCAACACAGTGCAGGCTAATTCCATCGCAACGATGGCCAGTGAGACCTTTAGCATCGCACCGTGGATTACCGGAGCGCTTTTGGCTATTATGACTGGTGCTGTCATCATTGGCGGAGTCAAGTGGATCGCTCGGGTCTGCGAAGCCTTAGTGCCGTTCATGGCTTTCTTCTATGCTATCGGCTGCGTGATTATTATCGTGATGAACGCCGCGTTTGTCTTGCCGGCGCTCAAGTTGATCATCGTCCACGCATTTACACCAATGGCTGCCGGTGGCGGCTTTGCTGGTTATGCGGTAATGATGGCGATGCGGTACGGTATCGCTCGGGGCTTGTTCTCCAACGAATCGGGTCTTGGATCGGCACCTTTGGTCGCTGCTGCAGCCCGGACGAAGAATCCGGTGCGGCAGGCGCTGGTTTCGGCAACAGGGACTTTTTGGGACACTGTCGTTATTTGCGCCTTGACTGGTATCGTCATTGTTTCGAGTATGCTACGCAACCCTGCTATCGATCAGTTCCAGGGGGCACAGCTGACTAAGGCTGCTTTCGATATGATTCCTGTGGTGGGTCCGATTGTGTTGACGGTTGGTCTGTTGACTTTTGTTTTTTCCACAATTCTCGGCTGGTCCTATTACGGTGAGCGAGCCGTCGAGTACCTGTTCGGCAAGGTTGTCATTATACCTTATCGGATTTTGTGGGTCATTGGAGTTTTTGTCGGCGCGACGTTGTCGTTGCCGCTGGTATGGGATTTGGCCGACGCGCTCAATGCGATGATGGCAATACCTAACTTGGTGGCGCTACTGCTCCTGAGTGGCGTCATCGCCCGTGAAACCAAAAAGTACCTGGTGGACGGGGATATCGACGATGCCGCTCCCGAGGATTATTTCAAAGAAATTTCTTAATTGTAACAAGGTTATCCTTAACGAGGCGGGGTTTTTTCCCGCCTCGTTTTATTTTAGACAGGTGGGCAATAAAAAAAGCCGAACCCATTCAGGTTCGGCTTTTCGCTATAAACAAGCGCTAAATTGCCGGTTGCAACTATTTAGTCTTTATTTACAATTGTGTTTTCCGCTATTAGGAACGGGACTTTGAGAAACAGTCGCGGCAATATACCGGACGGGATCCACTTGGCTTAAAGGGAACCTGTGTCTCGACACCGCACTCATCGCAGTTAACAGTGTACATCTGACGATCACCAGCGGGACGTCCGCCATTACGTTCTGCTTTGCGAGCTGAACGGCAAGCTGGGCAACGGCCCGGCTCATTAGCGAAGCCTTTCTCCTGGTAAAATTCCTGCTCAGAAGCAGAAAAAATGAATTCGGCGCCGCAATCACGGCAGGCTAGAGTCTTATCCTCGAACATGTAGTAACCTCCTGGGTTTTTCGATTGGCCCCCTTAGCAGATACCCTTCTGTGGCATACCGTACCGTTGGTCCCGCAACCGGCGGGGGAACTTGGTGGCGCCTGAGAACTTTGGCATCGCATGAGAGCGATGTCTCATTATCTCACAGATTCACTATTTTGTATAGGGTGTGATTGTACTTTTCCTGTATTTACTAATAAA
Source organism: uncultured bacterium (assembly GCA_964637885.1). Classification (GTDB taxonomy): domain Bacteria; phylum Bacillota; class CAZWXO01; order CAZWXO01; family CAZWXO01; genus CAZWXO01. The sequence goes on along the minus strand of CAZWXO010000052.1, from coordinate 11,573 downwards.
TTATTAAAAAAGTTGTTTAATTTCGTCGATGACCATCTGATCAGTCATGAATTCGACAGGGGCACGATTATCAGTTAAGACAAAACCCTTGGTATTGTCGGGGTAATATTCAACCCAATCATCCTTCAATATTGAACTCACGGTTTGTAGGGATTCGTGGGTGAATTTATCAGCGCCGGCGGGCTTAAGGGGGCGCTGGCTAGCTACGATCATGTAATTGTACGACCCGACTACCTTGCTATAATAGCCGTGGGGGTAGACACCCTGACAGGTTAAAAGAAAGGATTGCAGCAACGAGGAATCTTCAGTCGTGGCGTTAACATTCAAGGCATGAATCCCGCCTTCCTTGAGCCGTTCGTTGACTAATTGCATGTATTCCTTGCTAGCCAAATGAAAAGGGATGTAGATCTGATTGCTGTATGCGTCTGTAATCACTAGATCATAGCTCTCGTCGGTCGAAGCTAAAAACCTTCGTCCATCCGCGACAACGTAATCTGCGTCCTCCGGCTCGACACCAAAATAGGTAATTCCCAGCGGCAGGATGTCGGGGTCGAGCTCGATGCCGGTGATGGCAAGTTTTTCAGGCGATGATATTCTGGAGCCGTAAGCCCGCATCAGGCGCGGAATCGAACCAGCTGCCGCACCAACGATGCAAATAGCACCTTCTCTGCTCTCGATCAGCGGTAAAAGCGTCAGATAATAGGCAAAATAGTCGGATTGGGGAATAATTTTGTCACCAGGACGACGCATCGATTGAACGCCGCCGCCCTCGTTGTAGATCAGCATTCTAGTGCCGTTTTCATCCTCGACGACTCGGACATGTTGAAAAAAGGTCTCATCTTCAAAGAGCACGCCGTCGCCTGACACTCTTTGTTGGTCGAAAAACAATAGTGTTGACGAAAACAGAACGCCGATTAGGCAAACATATAATATTTTTCCCTTGCTAATCAGGGTTGCCGCGGCGAATAGAGCAGCAGCGGAGAGCAGGAAAGCAGCTCGGACACCTAACGTTGGGATAACAACTAATGAGGAAAGAAAAGTTCCGGTTAGGCTTCCCAGCGTGGAAACAGCGTAAAGGCGCCCAGCCGTTTTGCCGCTGGAGGCCGAATCTGCCATGCAGAGGCGCAAGGCATAAGGGCTGGCCATCGCCAGGAGAAAGACTGGGGGCATAAACAAGATCATCATGCCGATGAACGAGCGAACAATAAGCTCCAAAGGTGTCTCGATGATATTGCCGGTTGAGGTCTGGAGGATAAAGTAGCCACCAAATGGAATCATGAGGCAAAAGCAGGCAGCGCCTAGGGCTATGATCGCCAGGCCTTTGGCAGTAGGGTACCTATCCGCGAGTTTCCCTCCGAGAAAATACCCTAAAGCTAGCGTGCCCAAGACCATTCCGATGATGTTGGCCCAAACGATGGTGCTGGTGCCGAAGTAGGGCGCAGCCATTCTTGAAGCGGCAATCTCCACCATCATTATCCCGGCACCAGTGACAAAGACAAACAATAAAATGCGTCGTGCTAAGGTCATTTCATCACCCTTCCTTGTATTTGTAGTAAAATGGATTACAATTAGATGAGTACTATGCAAGAGTATAGCATATCTTTGACGGTATAATCGCGACTTGCAGAAAGAGGGGGTTGCTGTGCAGGAGAATTACGAAGGTGGTAAAGATCTTCGGATGGCGGTTTTAATCGACGGTGATAATGCCCAGCCATCAATTTTGCCTAAAATGTTGGCGGAGACAGCCAAGCATGGTTCGGTAACGGTGCGGCGTATCTACGGGGATTGGACGACTTCAAATATGAAGGGCTGGAAAGATGCGTTGCACAACTACGCAGTGCAACCTGTGCAACAGTTTCGTTACACAGTCGGCAAGAATAATACCGACAGTGCGCTGATTATCGATGCGATGGATATTTTGCATGGAAAATTGGTGAGTGGCTTTTGTATTATCTCCAGCGACAGCGACTATACCCGGCTGGCGACGCGTATTCGGGAAGAAGGGTTTTTCGTCATGGCGATTGGCGAAAAGAAGACACCCAAGGCTTTTGTCAACGCTTGTGACCTGTTTATCTATACAGAAAATCTGACAATCAAACCTGCTGTAAAAGAAGTTAGCGGTACAAACGGCAAAAATTCCCAAAAAGAGTCGGCCCGCAACGCCTCCCCCTTACCTGTCCTTCTGGAGGCTTTTGAGATGGTCGTCCAGGAAGACGGCTGGGCTAATCTGGGCGCACTTGGCAAGGCCGTGCAGCAGCTCGACCCTGGCTTTGATCCGCGGACATATGGGAAGAAGCAGCTATCGCAATTGATAAAGGCTTGCCCTGAGTTTGTCATTCGCTGGCTGGATGAGACAGGCCCAACGGCTGTCTATGTCAGGTTGGCCGACACTTTGTAAAGCTTAGGCGAGTTCTTCTCTAGCGATGCGTTCCCGCATAGTCTGGCAAAAAAGCATGGCAAGGTCCGGGTCAAACTGACTTCCGCTACAGTTTTCAATTTCTTGGAGGGCTTTTTCCCAGGAAGCTGGGCCTTTGTAGGGTCGTCCATGAACCATCACGTCGAAAGTGTCAGCTAAAGCGATAATCCGCGAATTTAAAGGGATATTAGTCCCAGCCAGGCCTTGCGGGTATCCCTTACCATCCCAGCGCTCATGATGACTAAGGATAGTGTCGGCAATCTTCGAGAGCTCAGGAGTGGCTTGGGCAATCCTGAAGCCTGTTTCGGGGTGCTTCTTGACAATCTCCCATTCTTTTTCGTCGAGTTTATCCGGCTTCATTAGAATGTGTTCAGGAACAGCAATTTTTCCGATATCGTGCAAGGTTGCCAAAACCATCAGGTTGTTCATTTCGTTGCTTGTCAAATTGACTGCCTCACCGAGAGGTTTGGCATATTCCTGCAATCGCTGCGAGTGTTCCTCGGTCTCAAAGGTTTTCTCGGCTAAGGTTTCCTGCAAAGAGACAATCACAGAGTTTCTGGCACTGCTGCTCTCCAGCAGCTTGTTTTGATACATTTTGTCTTCGACTTCTTTGAGTAGATCCAGGATGTGAATCGAAGTATCGAGGCGAGAGGAAATGCCAAACGAGATACTGAGCGGAAATGGTAAGTGCTTGACTTTTTCGCACTCACTTTTAATCCGGCTGGCTAGAAGCTCTGCCTCTTCGCTGTCGGTGTGGGGTAAAAGCACGCAGAACTCATCGCCGCCCCAGCGGCAGGCCACATCTGTTTCCCGGCAAGTCCGTTTTAAAATGTCGGCCATTGTAATCAAGAGTAAATCTCCTTGCTGGTGGCCGAAGGTGTCGTTGATAATCTTGAGACCGTTGACATCGCCGCTGACAATCGAGAGCGGAAGAAAAATATCTCGACTGAATTCAATGATTTTCTGCTCGAAATAAGCTCTGTTAGCAAGTCCGGTCAAAATATCGTGGTAACTCATATAGTGCAACTGTTCTTCGACCATCTTGCGGTCAGTAATATCTTGGACTGTGCCACGGAGCTTGACATTTTTTTTATTACGGCATTTGACAAGCTTGCCAGTAAAGTAAACGTAACGATCTTCCCCGCGTCTGTTTTTGCAGCGCAAATCGAGTTCCCCACGCCCATTTACTTTAATTGTCTTTTTTAAAAATTCTTCAAGCTTAAAAAATTCATCCTTGCTAAAATGTTTTCGCAAAAGTGATAGCCCTGGCTTGGCCTGTCCCGGGCGATATCCAAAGATACGGAATACCTCGTCAGACCAAATTGTTTTGCCAAAGGTCTCATCGACTTCCCAAATCCCGATATGTCCGATCTCTTGTGCTTCGATAAGGCGCTCGTTGCTCGTTGCTAGGGCTTCCTCTGTTTCGCGACGCGTTAGAGCGTTGCTGAAGATATCGGCAAGAATGCGTAAAAGCGGAATATCGTCGTCGTTCCAGCGTTTTTCATAATTAAAAGTATTAAAACCGATGTAGGCTTCTTCATATGCGCCAAAAGAAAAATCCAGATCCAGATTGGATTTGGTGCCGGTTTTTTCATAAAAACGGTTCTCCTGGATTGCATAAGGCGGCACATCCGCGATGGTCGAAAAGCAGATTGGCTGATGAGCGTGAAATTTTTCCTCCCACCAGATATAATCTCGCGCAGCTAGCACAGGTGGCATTATATTAACTGAACTGACAGTTTTTGCATGCCATGTGTAGGTGGCGACGTATTCTTTAGTGATTGGCTGAATTCCGTGGATATAAGCGTGCTCCGCCTCGTAGTATTCTGCGGTAATGGCGAGGGCCTGGGTGATTGCCTCCTCGAAGTCCGCTCCTGTAGCGGAAAAGAGAATATTGTGCAATTCCAGCTGCAGGTTTTCCGCTTTGCGCCGACGCCGTAGTTGGGTTTCGGCATTAATTCGGCCCAAAGCGCTGCAAATAATTTTGCTGGCGGTTCGCATCGTTCGAAGGTCGTCTTCGCTCCACTTTTTCTCATATCGCGAGGTTTCCATTCCCAAAAAACCATGTAAAAAGTTATCGCTGACAAGATTTAATTCCAGAAAAGATTTCACACCCACTTTTTTTTGGAATTCTCGTTCTGCAATTGCCTCCGGAGGCATCTCATCGAGGTTGTTAAATATAATCTCGTCATGGCTGCTCTTTTGCGCATTCCAGTAAGGGAAGTCGTCGAGACAAATCTCGTATTTGTGCCAGGGACGGTCTTTCTCCGTCGAATTGATCCATTCGTAGGTGCTGATTTCTTCATTGGTTTTTTCATCATAACTGTCAAAATAGCAACGATCAACATCCAGTGCTTGCCCGAGTAACTGTAGGGTGTCATTAATACTTTGATGGAAATCATCAGCCGGGAGCTGGATGAATTTTGTGGAGATGTCTAACAAGACTTGTTCTAGATGGGTTTTTTTCTCGATGTAGGATTCATATTCCTGCCTTTTTAGGGCGCCACTGATTATTTCTGCTAGCAACTGAATCGGCTTGGTGCTGTCAATTTCCCATTCTGTCTCCACACCATAGCTGTCAAACCCTAGCGAACCAAAATATTCATCTCCAAAAGTCAAGCGAATGTCGATATTGGAGAATATCTTGGCCGCTTGATAAAACTCTTTTTCTTTGACAGCCCAATCCGGCAGCTCGGCAAGGGTCGAAAACATGACGAAGGAATGAGTTTTGTCCAGCTCAGACCACCAAGGGTAGCTGGCGTAGGTTTCCCTAGGGGTCATCTCGCCTTTTTGGGGAACCCCCTCGGCTGACCATTCATGGCTAATAAATATTTTATCCTCATTCACATCGTATCGGTAGACGTAGCCCCGGTTAGCGTTGATTATTCCGGCGATGCGGCCAAGGGAAGTATTAATCAGATCGTCGACGGCTGCGCTGCGCGCATCGAGGAAAAGGGAGGAAATCGAGATCATCGCTTCGTCAATATGCAATCTTGCATTCAAGCTCTGTTGAATCTTTTGCCGACGCAGAGTTCCACCAAGGATTTCGCCAAAAACCGTCAATATCTGGCCATCATCCTCGGTCCAGTCTCTTTCTTCTCGGAGTGTTTCAAAACCAAGGAAACCGTATAGCTGGCCATCGGCCTCAATGACAATTTCCATGTTGGACTTGATGCCGGACTGTTCATAGAACGCCCGTTCGCGGCTTGCATACTCGGGTAATTCAGTGACGGATGAAAAGCGGAAACCTTGACGAGCCTTAGCCTGGTCATTCCACCAGGGAAAGTTATCAAAATCAGCTAGCTTGGATGTGTCGATTGCGTTTTCCAGATCTGGTGCAGCCCACTCAAAGGCATTTACTTCGCAATTTTTGCTGGAATTATACAGAGCGAGGTAGGCACGATCAACTCCGATAAATCTAGCCAACTCTTCGAGGGCGAAGCTGATTTCACTCTCGAGTTTCTCAGGGGAGGCGTGCACAAAGCGGTGCGTCAGGCTGACGACCAGCTCTTCAAAACGCAGATTATGCGCTAATTTGTTTTGCATGTGAAAGGTGTCGGTGATTTCGGTGTAAGTTCCAATGACACCGATAACGGTTCCGTCAACTCCGTGGAGCGCGGTTTTGCGGACTTCCCACCAATGCTTTTCGCCATTTGTTGCTAGGGTGCATCCAGTGTAGCAAAGCTCCGCAAGGTTGCCCTCGATAACACGGCGGTCAGCAGCTATGTAGTCATCGACATTTTCATCTTGTCTTGCTATGTCGTGGTCAGTTAAGCCGACGATATCCTCCGGAGACTTTAATCCCGAGAGGATTGCAAAGCTCAAATTGCAACCGAGATAGATGCTTTGGGTGTCTTTCCAGAAAACAGGTTGCGGAAGCTCATCAAGAATGGTCTTGACAAGATTTTCTGTATCGGGTTGTTGCACTTTTGCGTTGCTCATTAAGGATGCCTCCATAAGACGATGCCGATTGCACGATGATATTAATAATACGACATAGTTAGTCATTTTTCCTGCATATAAATTTTCTCCCTAGATTATACACAATTGATTCAACTGCACCAACCAGAAGAAGACCCGAATGTACTCAAAGGGGAGCAAATTTTATAGAGGAGAAGCACTATTTTGAAATCGTGAGAATTGTTTAGGATGGTTAAGTCGCGAAAAGAAATCTCGGTTTTTTGTTTTCGTGTCTGAGCTAGAAATAGAACTTGGGTTTTGTGGTTGCCCTAGCAGGATCGCAGTTTGTCTTGGAAAAAATAAAAGAGGAACGCCGGAGCGTTCCTCTTAACGTGAATTTTAAACTCTAGTAAAGCTCGCCAGGATTCGAAGCAATCCGCCAAAAGCCATCGACAAGAGCGTACTCGACAGTGAAAGGAGTAAATTCCACGTCTTGTCCTTCACCATATGGCACTTTTAGCTCAAACGAAGCCAGGGAGTCGCTTCGGTCGATCAAGGAAGCTCCGGAATTCTCCCATTCCATGATACTGCCGCCGTCGGCATTAGGCTGGACTGTCTGCCCTTCGTGCTCCTTAATTCCCGCCCAGAGGATATAAGCCTGCACGGCTTCAGGTGTAAATGCTTGACTCAGATAGGCTTCGAGTTTCTCCATTGTATCAAGATCATCGCCCAGGAAGCGGAAATCCATTTCGTCAATAGTGACGGTCTGGACAGCGCCGCTGCTGCTTGCACCGCCACTAGCAACGTGGTAATAAACCATTTCGCCGAAAGCGGCAAGCTCGACAGCCTCTGGCTCGTTGAGGACTGTCAGACTCGAGGCCGGATTATCGACAGGTCCGCTGTCATCGGGCGGCGTCGTTTCTTCGGGGCCACAGGCAGTCAAGGTAAGCAGCAGCACCAGTGTCAGTGCAAGGCCAATAAATTTCCATATTTTGTTCATTCTATTATCCTCCCAAACTTTATAATAAAGGTGAAATCATGCGGGAGACCGCTTCTTTGGTTATGACTCTGATGCCACGGCCGGCATACTCCTCCAACGTGATTTCCTGAGAGTCCATCATGTCCTTGATGAACAACTCATCCATTTGCATGGCTATTTCCTCGCTATAAATAAACGCCGTGATTTCAAAGTTAAGTTGAAAGCTACGCACATCAAAATTGGCTGTTCCGATGGTGCTGGCAAAGCCGTCAGCCGTAATTGTTTTGGCATGGATGAATCCGTTATGATAAAAAAAGAAACGCACTCCGGAGTCGAGCAGGTCGCCGATATATGACATAGCAGCCCACTTGACAAAGGGGTGATCCGGCTTGCCGGGAATAATTATCCTGACGTCCACCCCGGATAAGGCGGCTAACCTTAACGCGCTAGACAATGCCTCGTCGGGAACAAAATAAGGGCTTTGAATATAAACATGATTGCGGGCGCCGCTGATAATCTGGAGAAAACCGTCACGGACTGATGGCCACTTACTATCCGGGCCGCTAGTCACAATCTGCATCGCAACATCACCAGGATGCGCTTCAGGCATTTCGGGAAAGTAACGCGGATGGTGTCCCAGGTCAACCCCAGTAGCAAAACGCCAATCCAGAATAAAGCGGACATTGAGTTCAGCGACGCTTGAACCCTGGATTTGAATCGAGGTGTCGCGCCAATTGCCAAAGCGCTTGGATTTCCCTGCATATTCGTCGCCGATATTAAACCCACCGACGTAAGCAGTTAAACCATCGATAACGCAAATTTTCCGATGGTTGCGGTAATTGACGCGAACATTTATATTTCCAAGAAAGGATGGAAAGAATACAGCTGTTTTAATGCCAGCTCTATTTAATTTGCGCAAGAAGCTTTTTTTTAAATCCTTACAACCCATGCCGTCGAATAGCAGCCGCACCTCGCAGCCGCGCTGGGCTGCTTCAATGAAAGCCTGCGTAAAAGGTTCGCCGGTCTGGTCATTGCGAAAAATATAGTATTCAAAATGGATAAAAGAAGTAGCATTGCGGATGTTGGCTAACATCGCCTCGAAGAAATCTGTTCCCTGGCAATAGACATTGACTCTGTTATCCTGGGATAAAAGGGCCTCATTGGAGGCAAGGTTTAGGCTGATCAAGCTGGCATAGTTGTTCGTGCCTGGATCGATAAACTCAAAATGCTTCCGTGAGATGCTCGATTGCTGCCGATGGACGCTTTTTTGTAGCTCGACTTCCTCACTGCCTTTAATGGCAAATACTTTGCGCTTGCGCAAATCCTGACCAATCAAGAGATATAGTAAGAATCCAAAGACCGGGATAAAGAGAAAGACAAAAATCCAAGCCAAAGTCGCACTGGGTTTTTTTCGGTCGAACACTACTAGGGCAATTGCCAAGAAAAGATTTATAAAAAACATGTGACCGACAATCGTCATGAACCAATCGTAAAAAAAAGTCACTCCCATCACCTCAGTTCTTCCTTGTGATTGTTGCCCATCCGTTGTATTATAATATGGCATAAAACTAGCGCAAAGGCAATTCTTATTGATAGGCGGTTGTGTTTTTGACAAAGAGAAAGCACCGAATCCAGCATGGCCGGATAGTTCGTGATATTGTTCAACATGGCGAGTTTGCCCAGCTACGCAGCTTTAATCATCATAATTCCTCAATTTACGATCACGCTCGACGGGTTTCGTATTATTCGTATCGGCTTTGCCGCGTTTTGGGCCTCGATTACCATGCTGGTGCTAGAGGCGGGCTTTTGCATGATTTTTTTCTCTACGACTGGCGTAGCTATAAAAAAAATAAGAGCAATCCCAACCATGGGCGCACACATCCGATAGTAGCCCTGGATAATTCCCGTCGCTGTTTTTGCGTCAATGAGCTTGAGTCGGATATCATTCGTCATCACATGTGGCCTAAAGGCAGTAAACGCCCGCAGACTCCTGAGGGAATTGTTGTTTCGTTGGTGGATAAGTACTGCGCAACAGTTGAGTTTTTTATGCATGGGGTGAGTTTTGCTAAGCAACGCTATCATGCCGATCGTAGTAAAATAGACAATTTAATGCTCAGACATCACTAAGAGCAAAAGTGCGGGCAAGGGAATAGCTTGAGACCACTTAGAAAGTCGGCGATTGGCAATTAAAATTTAATAGTAAAATTTTTTGGCTATAATTACTGGCGTAATTTTAGCTCGTTAATTGTAAATTGCAAGGCTCCATCAGGGTTTTCATCAGTTCCGGGTAGCATAGCCGGGCAACGAGAAAAATGCCGCAAATAATAACTGCCATAAAAAAAGGCCCGGCGTTACCGCCGAGCCTTTTTCGTTTGCACTATTCAGTTTTACCAGACACGCTTGGCGACAACATAACGGGAATTGTAATAACCTGAGTTAAGAACCGAGGTTATAACTTTTCCGGTGCGGCTACTGCTGGCGTGTATAAATTTGCCGTCTCCAATGTACATTCCCACGTGGGAAATGCCGGGCCGCGTAGTGTGGAAGAAAATCAAGTCTCCAGGAAGTAAATCCTTGCGAGCTACTTTGACCCCATTCTTCGATTGATCTGCCGCACTGCGGTTCAATTTGATTCCCATCTGCTTGTAGATGTAAGAGGTAAAGCCTGAGCAGTCAAAAGCTTTAGGTCCGGCGGCGCCGTACACATAAGGCTTGCCAAGATGTTTCATGGCCATGTCGACCGCTTTTTGTCCTCTGGAAGCATCTACCGCAGCAGGCGGAACCTGCCGGGTAATCTCGCCTCTCGATACATCCTGGGTGTCGGCTCTGACGACCTCTTTTTCGGGGATGGTCAATTTTTGACCCGTTTTAAGGGGCACCGGCCCTAAGTTATTTGCATAGACGATGCTGTCTGTGCTGATGCTGAAACCTGCTGCTATCGATTGGAGTGTATCGCCCTCCTTGACCGTGTAATCCGTTCCGGCTGCAAAAGCCGGCAATGTGAAGACCATGATCCCCAACATTGTAAGAGCGATAATTCGGTAAAACCTATCCATCGACTCCCTCCTCGCAGTTATGTTTTTTGCACGTGGGTTATTATACATCAAAAAAACAAAAAAGTCCTCTTTTTTGGACAAAAAAATGAAATACGTTGCGAATCCTTTACGGCTCAAGGATTCAAGCTGTGAAATTTTTATTAACAACTCAATTTTTTGTCCCTCGAAAAGTGGCTCAACACTATTTTCGGCGGCTGTGATTGAGTCGCTCGCTTTTGCGTAGTCCGCGTCCTGTGCGAGATGGAAGTTTGAGTCCGGCTTGCCCCCTTCACGTGACCCTCATTGCTGGTTTAGCATAATTACGATAATATTACGCTAGATTAAGACAGGAGGGAAAAACATGCCTATTATCAGACCGATGTCCGATCTCCGCAACAATTTTGCTGATATATCTCGAATAGTGCACAAAAACTCCGAGCCTGTTTTCTTAACAAAAAATGGCTATGGAGACATGGTCGTCATGAGTATCGAAGCATATGAGCGCCACCAGCTAGACAGCGAGGTCTACATTAAGCTTAAGGAAGCGGAACTAGAAGCAAAGGCAACTGACAAACGGTTTACGCACGACCAAGTGTTTTCCGGTCCGCGACACAAGCTCCAGGAGATGGCTGCAGAGGATGTATAGTCTTTCTTTTCTTCCTGTTGCTAGTCGTGATATGTCGGATGTTGTAAATTATATTGCTGAGACTCGCCTTGCCCCAAATGCCGCGATCGACCTGCTTGATGCAATGGATGAATCTATATCGCTTTTACAAGATTTTCCGTGTTCCCGCCGCGTCTACCATCCGGTTAAGCCCCTAGAGCGAGAGTATCGCGTCCTGAATGTTAAAAACTACGCTGTTTTCTATTCTGTTTACGAACAGGAAAAGCTCGTTGAGATTTGCCGCGTAGTCTATGCCAAGCGTAATCTCGACAAACAGCTTTGAGCCGTTCCCTCAACAAATCAGGGAGTTGCAACCAGATGTAAATCAGCAGCACGTCCCGCCTCAAAGTGTATAGTTAGATAGGATTCCCAGAGGGAGTTAGTGAATTTACTACGGAAAAGTTGAATTCCATTATCAAAGATGTCGAGGAATAATTGACACCTGATATAAACTGTTCTATAATTCCATAGCATGCCAGATGCGGAGAGATGCCCGAGCGGCTTAAGGGGCACGCCTGGAAAGCGTGTGTAGGGGTAACTCTACCTGGGGTTCAAATCCCCATCTCTCCGCCATAAGCA
>CAZWXO010000051.1:9328-15930 GCA_964637885.1 uncultured bacterium | reverse complement strand
GATGAAATCGAAGATAATAAAATCGAGGTAGTGGGACCCGAAATCGACGACATCGAAGAAGGCGCAATCCTGCCTCTCGGCATCGTCATCAAGGTGTACGGTCGCCAAATGCAGGTCGAGTTTGAGAGCGTCCTGGAGCGCCGCATCCACTATTTCGTTAACTATGGAGAAGGTTTGTGGCATGTGGCCCAGCGTGATCTTGCTTGGATTCGTATTAATAAAGATGCAGCTGCCAAGGGCTTTAAGATCCGTCACTTTGGCGAAATTTTAGTTGCAAAACTTAAATCAGAATTCCCGGCTATCGTCGATCGCGTTCAGGTGACTTTATATACTGAAAAAGAAAAAGTCGACGAGGAAATCAAAAAAGCGCGGGCGATTTATGCCGTTCGGGATGAGCGTTTGCGCGGGCTGAAGGATGAGTCAGTAGATGAATTCTATTCTTGCCTGCTTTGCCAGTCCTTTGCGCCAAACCATGTCTGTGTCGTCACGCCGGAGCGGGTGGGATTATGCGGCGCCGTCAGTTGGCTCGATGCCAAGGCGTCTTACGAGATCAACCCGAATGGTCCCAACGAGCCCTTATCCAAAGAAGGCTGCATCGATGAGAAAAAGGGAATTTATAAGAGTTTGAATGAATGGGCTTACATTGCTTCCAATCGTACCATCGAAGAGTTGTCCCTTTATTCATTTATGGAACTGCCGATGACATCTTGCGGTTGTTTTGAAGCTATTTTGGCATTGGTTCCCGAAGCCAATGGGATTATGATTACAACTCGCGAATATACTGGCATGACTCCGTGTGGAATGACTTTCTCCACCTTGGCTGGTTCCGTTGGTGGCGGTGCCCAGTCGCCTGGCTTTATGGGCCTTGGCAAACGCTATATTGTAAGTCCGAAGTTTATTTCGGCTGATGGCGGCATGGGTCGTATCGTCTGGATGCCGAAAGAGTTAAAAGATTTCCTGCACGATGATTTTGTGCAGAGAAGTATTGACGAAGGCCTCGGCGCTGACTTCATTGATAAGGTTGCCGATGAATCTATCGGATCTTCGACAGAGGAAATCCTTTCTTTCCTTGAGGAAAAGGGACATCCGGCCTTAACGATGGATTCACTATTTTAAATAAAAAAATAAAAAGGGAGATGTAGACAGATGGCATTAACGGGATTAGACATTTTCAAAGTTTTGCCAAAGACAAATTGTAAGGAGTGCGGGCAAGCAACTTGCCTTGCATTCGCCATGGCATTGGCAGGTGCCAAAACAACCTTGGACAAGTGTCCATACGTGTCGGAAGATGCAAAAGCCGCAATTGGTGGAGCCGCTGCTCCTCCGATTGCAGTAGTCAAAATTGGTAAAGATGGTGCGGAGCGCGCCGTTGGTGGCGAGACGATTCTTTTCCGCCATGACAAAACCTTTGTCAGTCCGACAGGTATCGCAATCGAGATCAAAGACGATTTAGCTGGCGAGGAATTAACTAAAAAAATTGAAAAAGTCAACGATTTAATTTTTGAGCGGGTTGGCACGCAGGTTTCCATCGATTATATTGCAGTTCGCAATGTGTCTGGTGACGCTGCTAAATTCGCTTCTGTGGTTAAAGCAGTCCTGGATAAAGTTTGTTTTGCCTTGGTCCTGGTAAGCGAAGATGTCCAAGCAATGGAAAAGGCCCTGGAAGTTTCAGCAGAGTCTAAGCCTTTGATTTACGCGGCAACGGAAGCAAACTGTGACCAAATGGTCGAACTTGCCAAAAAGTACAAATGCCCGCTGGCAGTCAAGGGTAGTGATCTTGAGACTACCGCTGCTTTGGTTGAAAAAGTGGCAGCCAGCTACAAAGAACTTTTTATCGACTTTGGGGCGAAAAACATTTCCCAGGCTTTGGCAGAGCTGACACAGCAGCGCCGGCTTTCGATTAAAAAGAAATTCCGCCCCTTCGGTTATCCGGTGATTAACTTTACGGTTTCGGAGACTCCGCGGGATGAAGTAATCGAGGCGAGCGCTTTTATCTGCAAGTATTCTAGTATTGTTGTAATGCGTGCTGACGAAAAATCGCAGATTCTGCCTTTGCTTGCGCTGCGGATGAACATCTACTCTGATCCGCAGAAGCCTAGCCAGACAGAAGCTAAGGTTTTTGAAGTCGGTGCGGTTACTAAAGATTCACCTGTCTATATTACGACAAACTTTGCTTTGACTTATTACACCGTTGAAGGCGAAGTTGCCGCAAGCAAGGTGCCTTCGTATATTCTCGCAGCTCCAACCGACGGGACTTCGGTTCTGACAGCTTGGGCGGCCGGCAAGTTTAACGGAGAGAAACTCGCCGAGTTCATCAAGGAATGCGGCATTGAGGATATGGTCAATCATCGTGAGATGGTTATTCCTGGTCATGTCGCCGTTATCAAGGGTGGCCTTGAAGAAAAATCTGGCTGGAACGTGATTGTGGGACCAGCTGAGGCCTCAGGAATTCCGGCCTTTGCAAAAGCTAAATTCGTATAAAGAGGCAGTGCCAATTTTGGATAAAAATGTTGAGATAACGATTTTACCGGAAAATATTCGGGTAAAAGTGCCTCAGGGAACCGACTTAATGACCGCCGCACACAAAGCAGGGGTACCCCTGCAGAGTACGTGCGGTGGTCACGGTACCTGCGGTGAATGTGGTATCATCGTCACGGACGATGCCGATGCCGATGGCGGAGCTTACGTTCTAGCCTGTCAGTGTTGCGCAGAAAAGGACATGGAGATCGAAATTCCCGCGTCCTCCCGTCTATCCAAGCATCAGGTTTTGTTGGGTGATGATGAGAAACCGCAAAGCAGCAAGACAAGTTATTTTAACAAGCATCGGATTGAGCCGATTTGTCGAAAAATTTTCATCCGGGTTCCGCAAGGGGAGATAGACAACAGTCAAAGTGATATGGAGCGTTTGAAGTGGGCACTGGCAAAGGAGGTCGCATTAACTGATGTGACGATTGCCTTGGATGCTTTGCGCGAGTTGCCAAATTGTATTCGTGAAAGAGACGGCGAGTTGTCGTTGACGGTGATTCAGGCCCCCGATGTCTGCGAGATTATCCGCGTGGAGAGCGGCCGCTCGGCTAAGACGGTCTACGGCTTATCCATTGATATTGGAACGACTACTGTGGTAGTTAACCTGGTTGATATGCGCACGGGTAAAATAATCGGCACTAGCGGTAAATATAATCAGCAAGCTGCCTATGGCTCGGATGTGATCTCTAGAATTATTCACACGGATGAAAATCCCGAGGGTTTGCATCAGCTAGAGGAAGCGGTTATTCTTACCGTTAATGAATTGATTGACGGGATGGTTGAGCGTCACGGGGTGCCCGCATCGGACATTGGTGGAATTGTCTTTGCCGGGAATACGGTGATGAGCCATATGCTCTTGCGTTTAAGTGCTAAGTACCTTCGGTTGGAGCCTTATGTGCCAGCGGCCATTCACTACCCATCGCTGCGTGCAAAGCAATTAGGGCTGAATGTCTGGCCTGATGCTTTGGTTTTTGTCATGCCGTCCGTGGCGAGCTATGTAGGTGGTGATATCACCTCCGGAGTGCTGGCGATAAATTTGCAGGAGTCCGATAACTTGACTTTGTTCATCGATATCGGCACCAATGGTGAAATGGTTTTTGGTAGCAAGGATTATATGGTAACGTGCTCATGCTCGGCCGGTCCTGCATTTGAAGGTTCAGGAATTAGCTGTGGGATGCGGGCCATGAATGGAGCGATTGATAAAGTTTGGTTTGACGGACATGGGGATGTTGCCGAAGTAAAGTTTTCTGTCATCGGTGGGGGGAAACCCTCAGGGGTGTGCGGTTCCGGATTGATTAGCGGACTCGCGGCGATGCGTAAGGCAGGTATTATCGATCGGGCAGGTAATCTTATTAGTAATGGATCGTCACTCTATCGAATCGGACTTGATGGACCTGAGTATTTGTTGTGCTCCAAAGTCGATGCTGCTGATGATGCGGACATTGTACTTACCTCTGGGGATATAAAAAATCTATTGAGGGCCAAGGGGGCAATTTTTGCAGGAATTCGTACGATGCTGCACATGCTGGATCTGGAGATGGATGTAATCGAGCAAGTCTATATCGGCGGTGGTTTTGGTAATTTCTTAAATATCGAAGACGCCATCGAAATCGGATTGTTGCCGGAGTTGCCTCTTGAAAGGTATGAGTATGTGGGCAACAGTAGCGTTCAGGGTGCGATGATTGCTCTCTTGAGTAGAGAAGGTGTCGAAGAAGCCGGCCGGATCGCCAGCATGATGACCTATCTAGAGTTATCTATCGGCAATGTTTTTATGGACGAGTTTATCCAGTCGATATTCATACCGCACACGGATTTGGGTTTATTTCCAAATGTCGAGAGGCGTCAAGGAGAGGTTTTAAATGGCAATTAATATCGCCGTCGCAGGAAAAGGTGGCACTGGAAAGACGTCTTTCTGCGCAATGTTGATTCGTTATCTCATTGAAAACAAGAAGGTACCGATACTTGCAGTCGATGCCGATGCCAATGCTAACCTGAATGAGGCATTGGGAATGGAAATCGAGGGCGATACGATATCTGAGCTAATTGCAAAAACAAAGGACTTAAAAGCTATTCCTGTCGGGATGTCGCAGGATCAGTATATTGAGTATAAGCTAAATGCCTCATTGGCTGAAGGCAAGGATGTTGATTTAGTCGTCATGGGAGGTCCAGATGGGCCTGGGTGTTATTGTTTCCCGAACAATATCTTGCGAAAATATCTTGGCACCTTGGCTGACGGTTATAAATATGTCGTCATGGACAATGAAGCAGGTCTTGAGCATATCAGCCGCCGGACAACTGCTGATATCGAAATTTTGTTCATCGTTAGTGATGGATCGGCTAGATCAGTTCGCTCTGCTGCGCGGGTGCGCAAATTAGTCGAGCAGATCGATACAAAAATCAAGCAAATGTATCTTGTCATCACTAAATCAACCCCGGAATGGGTAGAAGAGCTGCAAGCTGAGATTGACAAAACAGGGCTTGAGTTGATTGGAATCGTACCGAACGATCCTATGGTCGCTGACTACGACTTAAAGGGCAGGTCACTATTTTCTTTGCCCGACGAGTCCATCGCCGTCCAGGCAGTGTACTCGATTTTAGATAAAGTAAAAATTTAAAGATTTTCTAAGGAAAGAGAGGAATCACAATGGCAGTACAAATTCTCAAAGAAAGCAATTCTAGCAAAATTGGTCTTGTGACCCTTGGTGCTACAAAGGAGCAGGGTGGCACCCGGACAAGCGTCATTACTATCGGTGGGGAAACTGGTTTACCATTTTTACATTTTGAAGGTGAAACTCCGAATCGTCCGGTAGTTGCGATGGAGGTTTTTGACCGTTATCCCGATGATTGGTGTGATGAGCTAAAAACCGCAATGGGTGATGTTTTAAAAGACCCGGTAGTTTGGGCGAAAAAATGCGTTGAAGACTGGAAAGCCGACATGATTTTCTTGCGCCTCCAGAGCGCAGATCCTGACCTTGGCAATAGCTCTCCCGAAAAATGCGTTGAGACAGTTAAGGCTGTGCTCGGCGCCGTAGGGGTTCCTATCGCCGTAGTTGGCTGCGGTAACGATGCAATTGACAACGAGGTCATCAAGGCTGTTGCCGAAGCTTGCGCTGGTGAAAACCTTTTGCTAGGTAACTCCACGCAAGAAAATTATAATACAGTGACGGCTGCCTGCATGGTTCACAAACACACGTTGATTGCCCAGGCGCCTCTGGATATTAATATCTGCAAGCAGCTTAATATCCTTGTTACAGAAATGAATTTACCAGCTAACCGGATTGTCATCGATCCTACAATCGGTGGTCTTGGTTACGGTATCGAGTATGCGTATTCCATTTTTGAGCGGGGCCGGATCGGTTCTCTCCAGGGTGACAAGATGCTGGCATTTCCTGTCTTGGGGCAAGTAGGTTTTGAAGCGTGGCGTGCCAAAGAAGCCATTGCTGATAAAGCTGATTTCCCAGGCTGGGGTGAAGCTGGCGAGCGGGGGATACTGTGGGAAGCTACGACTGCAAGTTCTTTGCTGCAATCGGGAATTGACATGCTCGTCATGCGCCATCCTGAAGCAGTCAAGCTGACTTTGAAGGCTATCGATGATTTGATGCAATCCAACGGATTCTAATCTAACGACAAAATATAGGAGGTATGAAGATGGAAATCATTGGCGAAAGAATTAACGGGATGTTTAAGGATATTCGGGAAGCAATTTTATCCCGGGACAAAAAAGTCATTCAAGACTGGGCCGTCAAGCAAACCGAAAATGGAGCGACCTGGCTCGATGTCAATACCGGGGCTAGCGTTACTGGCGATGATATGTTTGCTGCCATGAAGTGGCTCGTTGAGACGATTCAAGAGGTTGTCGAGACGCCTCTGGCTTTAGACTCGACTAACTATGATTTGATTGAAGAAGGCCTCAAGCTTTGCAAGCGACCAGCCTTGATCAACTCTTGCCACGCTGATCGTTATAAAATCGAGCGGGTCTTTCCGATGGCTGTTAAATATAACGCCAAAATTATCGGTCTCACGATGAGCGAAGAGTCAGGGATTCCGAAAAATGCTGAGAATCGTGTAGCCTTAGC
>CAZWXO010000051.1:0-9318 GCA_964637885.1 uncultured bacterium | reverse complement strand
TGGAACTTGTCGCAGCAGCTGATGAGTTTGGCCTTCCCTTAGATCATTTGTACATTGATCCCCTGATTCTTCCCTGTAATGTTGCCCAGGATCACGGGGTAGAGGTGTTTGAGACAATTCGTCAAATTAAGACGCTTTCCGATCCGCCAGCAAAAACTGTTGTCGGCCTCTCGAATATTTCGCAGAAATGCTCCAATCGTCCTTTAATCAACCGTACGATGCTTGTAATGCTGATGGCTTGCGGCCTCGATGCAGCGATTGCTGATGCTAACGATGACGAGTTGATGGATGCAGCTGCAACGGCTAGAATTATTAATAACAAAGAGATTTACTGCGATTCCTACGTCGATTTATTCAAATCCAGCCGCTATTAAGCGCAGTTTTACCATCATGGTGGTATAATCTACTTGGAGGTGGATTAAATGTGTGAATCGAACGTGTATTTAAAAGATCTACAAGGTGGACAAGAGCTATTTTTTGAGCAGGTCGACAAAATCGTCATTGCTCCGCAAGAAGTGCAGATGGAAAATATTCTGGGTGTTAAAAAGAATGTCAGGGCCAGAATTCTTGAAATGTCACTTGTTGACCACCGCATTATCCTTGAGCAGTTAGCAGATTAAGTAATTAAAGTAGAAGGCTTCCGTTGCAGGAGGCCTTTTGCTTATTTATGATTCAAAGTGGTATTGTGGAGGTGGATAACTTTTTCCGTCGACAATGCTAACGTTGACTGCACTAATTTTTTTATGAGTTAATCGGTGACAAGACTGACGGGATAGTCGCTTGTGCAGCGCGGAAAACAGGTTTGACATAGTATAGGACCCTGTGTGATAATAAACCTCGTAATTAAATTCGAAAGGACGTGGCTTGTTTGAATTTTGGCAATCCACAGGTCATGAGCTGGGGCTTTTTGATCCTGATGTTCGCGGTGCTTTACTTCTTCATGATTGCTCCGCAAAGAAAACAAAAGAAGGCCCGTGAAGCCATGCTGGCTGCCTTGAAAATCGGCGATCGTGTCATCACAATCGGCGGTATCTATGGCGATATCACCAATATTAAGGATGATAGGGTTTTCCTGAAGGTGTCTGATACTGTTGAGTTAAAAATGCGCCGGTCAGCTATGGGAAATTTACAGCCGGATCAACCTCAGCCAGCTAAAAAGGAAGACTAGCAAAAAATGTAACAGCTGCGATTTAGGGGCCTTCCGAACTTTCGGGAGGCCTGCTTTTTTCATTTGGCTGTGTGAGGTGAGTATTTTGCTTACAGTAGGGACTTTTCAGCGTGGGATTAAAAATGCGTTAAAAACAGCGTTCGAGCTATTAAAAATCATCATTCCCGTTTATGCAGTCGTGACAATTTTAAACCATACGCCAGTCATTGGTTGGGTATCGAAAATCTTTCAGCCTTTGATGAATCTTGTTGGATTGCCCGGTGAGGCCGCGCTGGCTCTTGTTATGGCGATGTTTGTCAACGTCTATACCGCTATCGGGATTATTGTAGCTTTAAACTTGACAGTCTGGCAGATAACTATCATTGGGGTGATGATTAATTTTGCGCATGAGTTGATTGTGGAAACAGCCGTGCTCAAGAAAACCGGGGTGAAAATATGGCCGGTTCTGACGGTGCGGCTGGGGGGCGCCTTTTTAGCAGGCTTCACGCTGAATCTGGTGCAGCAGATTGTTATCTGAGCCAAATCTGCCCTTTGGTTTGAGACATCGACAGTGAAAGGAGGGAAAGCTTGTGGATGCAGGTATCGCCGAAATTTTTGGCGAATTTCTTCGCGGCAGTTTCAATACTGCTTTAATGATATTGGTTATTTTAACGCCGATTATGGTAACTTTGGAAGTGATTAAAGACACTCATCTCCTGGAGAAAATCGCAAAATTTACTTCTCCGCTGATGCGGCTTTTAACATTGTCTCCGGAGGCGTCTTTCCCACTTTTGGCAGGGGTTGTCTTTGGCATCTCATATGGATCTGGTGTGATCTTGCAAGTGGCAAAAGAGGGGCGCATAACGAAGAGGGACTTGCTGTTATTGAGTATTTTCTTTGGTGCTTGTCACGGAATGATCGAGGACCCTGCAATTTTTGCTGCGATAGGTGCACATTGGCCTATTCTGGTCTTCACCCGCGTGATTTCAGCTTTTGTTTTAGTTATAATTATTGGGCGATTATATCCTCTCGAATCTGTCGTCGATTAAATTTATCATTAGGAGGAATCAGGATGACGCTCCCCAAGGCATACGAACATCATCAAGTTGAAAAAAAGTGGTACGATAAATGGATTGAGAAAAACTATTTTCATGCGGAAGTCGATTCGAATAAGAAACCATATTGCATCGTGATCCCACCTCCCAATGTCACAGGCGCACTGCACATGGGACATGCCCTGGACAATACAATGCAGGATATTCTCATCCGGATGCGACGCATGCAGGGGTATTCAACTCTCTGGATGCCAGGAACGGATCATGCCGGAATTGCCACCCAGGCCAAGGTTGAGGAGTCCCTCGCTGCAGAGGGTGTCTCGCGGCATGACTTAGGCCGAGAAGCCTTTTTAGAGCGCGTCTGGGAATGGAAGCATCAATACGGCGGACGCATCACCAGTCAGTTAAAATCATTAGGAGCTTCTTGTGATTGGGAGCGCGAGCGCTTTACAATGGATGAGGGCTGTTCAAAAGCAGTTCGCGAAGTTTTTGTGCGGTTGTTTGCCAAGGGGCTAATTTATCGGGGCAATAGAATCATCAATTGGTGTCCCAGCTGCCGGACGGCACTTTCGGATATTGAGGTAGACCATATTGATCGTGATGGTTGCTTGTACCACTTCAGATATCCCGTCAAAGGAGAAGCTGGTGTTTATATCGAAATTGCGACAACCCGACCAGAAACAATGCTTGGGGATACAGCTGTCGCCGTTCATCCTGAAGATGAGCGTTATCGCAAATTAGTCGGTAAAACATTAGTCCTTCCGCTTTTAGGACGCGAAATTCCTGTTGTTGCTGATGAAAGTGTCGCGATGGAGTTTGGCACTGGAGCCGTCAAAATTACGCCTGCCCATGACCCCAATGACTTTGAGACGGGTCGGCGTCATCAATTGGCAAGTATTGTCGTTATCACCGAGCAGGGCACGATGGCTGAGGGATTGGGCCGATATTCAGGTATGGACCGTTTTGCCGCGCGCAAAGCCGTCGTTGAAGACATCACTAAGGCAGGTTTTTTTGCCGGAACCAAGGAGCACGCCCACGCCGTAGGCCAATGTTCGCGATGTGACACCATCGTCGAACCGCTAGTTTCGCGCCAGTGGTTCGTCAAAATGGGACCGCTAGCTGAGCCTGCCATGGCCGAGGTGCTGAATTCTAATATTCGTATTGTGCCGGAGCGTTTTGTAAAAACGTATACCAATTGGCTAGAAAATATCCAAGACTGGTGCATTTCGCGACAATTGTGGTGGGGGCATCGGATCCCGGTTTGGTATTGCGAGGCGTGCGGCGAGATGACGGTTGCCACTGTTGATCCTGGCAGTTGTCAGCATTGCCAATCAACGAAAATTTTTCAGGACCCGGATGTCCTCGACACATGGTTTTCCTCCGCTTTGTGGCCCTTTTCAACTTTGGGATGGCCGGACAAAACTGCCGAATTGGAGTATTTTTACCCAACATCCCTACTCGTCACGGGACGGGATATAATCTTTTTCTGGGTGGCGCGGATGATTTTTATGGGGCTTGAGTTCATGCCCCCCAAGCCCTTTGATGATGTGATGATTCATGGCCTTGTATTGGATGCACAGGGTCGAAAAATGAGCAAATCCCTAGGCAATGGCATCGACCCTGTCGAGGTCATTGACAAGTATGGTGCTGACACCTTGCGTTTCTCATTGATTACGGGAAATAGCCCAGGTAACGATATGCGTTTTCAGTGGGAGCGAGTGGAATCGAGCCGAAACTTTGCGAACAAGCTGTGGAACGCAACTCGCTTTGCCCTAATGAATCTGGAAGGTTTTGATTGGAACCAGCCCCAGCCCGCGATGGCTGATTTTGCTGCGGCTGATTTGTGGATTATTCACCGCTACAATGAAATTGTAGAAAAAACCACCGGAATGATGGAGCGTTATTTTCTGGGCGAGGCAGTTCAAGAGTTGTACGAGTTCATTTGGAGTGAATTTTGCGACTGGTACATCGAGCTTTCCAAAAACTCCCTTAAGGGAGTTCGGGGCGAGGCTGCGAAAAACGCTGCGGCGTGGACCCTCGCCAATGTTTTAAAAGGATTGCTGGAACTATTGCATCCGGTAATGCCGTTCATTACTGAAGAGCTTTGGCAAGTATTGGGGCATGGGGGCGAGAGCATCGTCATAACTGCTTGGCCACAAGGGCTACCCGATTTAGAAGACTTGCCTGCGGTGCAGGCTACGGAAGCAGTCAAGGAGGTTATACGGACGATACGAAATACTCGATCTGACATGGAGGTGCCTGCCGGTAAAAAAATTGTGGCAATCATTGTTGGAGATGATCAAAAACTTGCAGCCCTCAAGGAAAACGAGGCTTCGTTATGCATGATGGCTCGTTTGGAAAAAGTCGACTACGCTGACGAGGTGCCGCCAGCTAGTGAAAAAGCCGTCTCAGCAAGAGCAGGAGGGGTAGAGGTTTTTATGCCTCTGTCTGGTTTGGTGGATCTAGAAAAAGAGCTGACACGATTACAAGTTGAAGAGGCAACGATTGCTGAAGAAATTATGCGCTGCGCCAAGCTTTTAAGCAATCCTGGTTTTGCTGATCGAGCCCCGGCTAAAGTTGTGGAAGCTGAGCGAGACAAGCTGTCGGCCTACAAAGATAAGCAGATCAAAGTTAAGCAACGGATGCAGTTGCTCGGTGCTAAATAATGTTTTCGTCCTTTCAGGCGGCCGAGGAATATATCCAAGGCCTGGATAAATTCGGTTCTAAGCCAGGCCTCAAGCGAATCAATTTGTTGTTGGAGGATCTGGGTTGTCCGCATCGGGGGATGCGCCAGATAGTAGTTGCCGGAACAAATGGCAAGGGATCTGTGGCAGTCATGCTCTCTTCGATGCTCAAGGCATGCGGTGAAAAGACCGGATTTTACTCTTCGCCACATTTTTTTTCGTGGCAGGAGCGAATTCGGATCGATGGTCGGATGATTACCGAGGCTGAATTTTGCCGCATACTTTCGACGGTAGTCGATGTCGCGTCGAATTCAAAGAAATTTGTCAGTGACCCTCTTAGCCAGTTTGAAATCTTGACGGCGATGGCGCTGTTATTTTTTCGTGATGCAGGATGCGAAGTTGCGGTGTTAGAGGTAGGCATGGGTGGCCGGCTGGACGCAGTGAACGCTGTGGATGCTGAAATCGCCGTGATAACGAGCATCGGATACGATCATCAAGAGTACCTGGGCCATAGTTTGGCCGAAATTGCCGGAGAAAAAGCTGGTATTATCAAGGCTAATTGTCGGGGCGTTATCCTCGGCAAAATACCTGACGCGGCCATCGAATCGATTAGCCTTAAAGCATTTGACGAGATGGTAAAGATATGGCGGGTCGGCGCTGATCTGGTGGCAAGAAATATCGGTAGTAGCCTATGGGAGACAAATATAAGTGTTGAAGGCCTTCTACAGGGGGAATTCAAATTGCCGATGGGTGGCTTGTGGCAAGAAAATAATTTAGCTACAGCCTTGCTGGCCGTGAAAGTATTTTATGATCCCATTACTCCCGACATTGCCCTGTTGCAGAGGGGCTTAGATTGCGTTGAATGGCCGGGCCGGATGATGGTCCTGCGGCGCGATCCGACTCTGATATGTGATGTAGCCCACAATCAAGAAGGGGTAGCGGCACTAATTCATAGCCTTAGTCAGCTCAGGCATTCTGGTGGATATGCTTTCATTTTCGGCGCTTATCGCGATAAAGATGTCCCCCAACTACTGGAAGTGCTTTCGACAATCGGAGAAGCAGTGTATCTCATTCCTTTGGATGAAGATAGAGGTATGCCGCTTCCAGATTTAATCCCCATTGCTCGGCGATTTTTTAAAAAAGTGCATTGGGCAGACGATATCACCGAGGCTTACGCTAATTGTTTGGCCACATACCCGGGAAGATTAGTCATTGCCTGCGGTTCTTTTCGCGTAGCAGCAGCTGCTATGAGTTTAGGTGGTGAGCTCGCCGGTGCTTGATTTAAGTCAAAAATTCCTGCGGCACGACCTTCTGTGGCTCCGAGGCGATGTCTATCGTCAGCTGTCGGTCACATGTAACCCTTCCTTATCAGTACCTCCAGTACAATACGGCGACGAACAGCTCTTTGAACTTCTACAGGGTGAGCAAGGCTGGATTCCAGCCATTGTCCGCCGGTGCATCCAAGGGATCGACCCACCAGAATTGATTCCGGTGGGATTTGTTTTGCCGGAGAAACAGGCGGGGCACCGCGTTAGAATTGCCGCTAATATAGGGATTGCTTCAGTGGAGCGCCGGATGACACCTTTTGAGCTGCCTGCTATCCTTAATAGTCACTTGTGTTCCACGGCTTCCCTCAGCCCCGCTCTTAGAGCAGCTAGTGCTATCTCGGATTTAGCTCCTTTGGACACATGGGGTCTATGGGGTTCCATTGCTCTAACGCTGGCCACTGGCATCGTTTTTGAGGATCAGAGCTCGGATTTAGATATTTTAGTCCGCAATTTAGGTAACCGCGCGAAGGCAGGCTGGATTTTACGTGAGGTCGATTTAATCGCCGCACGGTTTTCTCTTCGGATCGATGTTGAAGCGTACTGCCAAGACGGCTCTGGGGTGAGCTTACGGGAGTTGGTGAGTGGCGCGCCTCAGGTGCTGATAAAGTGTGGCAGCGGAGACGTCGACTTGATTGATAACGGGGCAGCATGGTTGCTCTGCGGGGTGGAGGCATGACAAGTCCTTTAGATATACACGATCCACTGGACATTGCTGGCCGCATCGGAGAAATTGCTACCAGGGGGATGCTGTTTGAAGTTGCTGTTACCCCTAAGCCCGGAATGGTTGATCGTTGTGGTAGCGGGGTGCACCAGGATATGGACTACTTCACCTTTATGCAAAGTAGTGCGGTTCTTGCGCAAGGCTTCGAGGTGTTTGCTGGTATTGGGCTGCTATGGGACGACGCAAGGCCCAAAATTGAAATGCTCGAGGATTTGCGAGCCTCGGGCCAAGGCTATGAGCGACGGATGCTTGCGGCAACAGGAGGAGTTAATACGCATCGCGGTTTGTTGTTCTTGATGGGTATACTAGCCGCGGCGGTTGGCAATACATGGCGCCGGACCAAAAAGTGTGAAATAGGTGAGCTCCAGCGGACAGTACAGGATATTTGCCGTGGGCTTGTCGACAACGAACTAAGAGAAAAAAAAACCGGTGCATTGACAGTCGGCCAAAAGGCTTTTTGCGATTGTGGACTGACAGGCATTCGCGGAGAATTGGAAAGAGGGATGCCGTCCCTCTTCGATCACGGGTTGCCGACATTGCAGGCTGCGCTACAGGCGGGAGCAAATGCTAATGATGCTGGTCTTGACGCCTTGATGGCAATTATGGCAACTTTAGAAGATACAGTTGTATGGAAACGTGGCGGCACCCCTGCCCTTGCTTTAGCGCAGCAGCAAGCTGCCTCAGTGTTGAGTGCCGGAGGAGCACGCTCCATCGCAGGACGCAAGCTTTTAGATAAGATGTGTTGTAATTTCGTAGCACAGAATCTATCTGCCGGGGGGGCGGCTGATGTATTAGCGGCAACATTTTCAGTGTATTATTGGAGTAGCGATTTAAATTGCTGAGATGAATAAATAAATAGGTCCACAAAGGGGCTAGTAGATGATCTAAAAGTATCATCAACTAGCCCCTTTGTTGCATATATCGAATTACGTATTTTTACCTATGTATTTTGGTATCCGCAAATGGTATACAGCTTTAATGCATCTAATATGCTATATAGTCTAGTTTAAAAGTTCTATAAATCTGAGACAATCGCGTGGGCTGAGAGGAGCTCTTTTAGCAGCCTAATTGACAGCAATTTGACATACTTTTAAGGGTTTAAGGATAAAAGTCTTAGTTCCCCGTAAAACAAGGCGAAAACTTTAGTTATATGTAAAAATATGGACATTACTCGGATCTATTGACTAGGACCTGTCCTAGTCCGTCCCGATTTACTGTCATCCGACTATAGCCTAAAAAAATTAGGGTATTTGAGCGTATATCCTTTTATTTGCTACGGATCTACAATTAACACACAAAGCAGCCGAGAGAAAATACGACAAGGTACGACAAAAAATTGCAAACATTTCTAAGGTAAGGGGCTGATAGTAATGGCCCAGTTGTTAGACCTGGAGAGGATGGTGGTGTTGATTCCCCGGCTGGAGCTCGCCAATAGTTTCTTGAAAAGATTCGTGGGGTTGCTGGGGGCTAAAGAGATCGCTGATGATTATGGTCTGGTATTTCGCTCATGCGACAGTGTTCACTCTTATCTGATGAAAACCAATTTTGATGTAATCTTTCTAGACGAAGCAATGCAGATTGTAGAAGTGGTTCAAGAAGTGCGACCTTGGCGGCTAGTCCGCAGTAAAGTTGGCAAACACTGTATCGAATGTGCTCCAGGATTCGCTCAAAAGAATGGAATTAAACCTGGGATGTTAGTGGAAATTATTGATTGAAAGGTTGACAGCTATAAGCTGCAATAATAAACCCAAATAAAAGGAGGAGAGTCTCATGTTAAAGAAATTACAAACACTGTGGAAAGATGACGAAGGGCAAGCAATGGTCGAGTACGGAATCATTGTCGCGTTAATTTCTATCGCCGCTATTGCTGCAATCGTCCTGATCGGACCAAAGCTCGTTACATTGTTCACCGACACCGGAAATGCACTTCCAGATTAATGGTAGCATGATGCAAGTCTGGATAAGCGAAACTCCCAGGGTGTTAGTGGTTCTCTATTTGCTGGCGGTAATTTTTACCGACTGGCGATGGCGGCGAATCCCTAACACCCTGAGTGTGCCTACAGCAGTCATTGGATTGGCAGTCTGGACGATGCTCGATGGCTGGGCGGGTTTAGGTTTTTCTCTTCTCGGCCTCGTTGTCGGTCTTTTGATTCTTCTGATTCCTTTTATGCTGGGAGGGATTGGCGGAGGCGATGTTAAATTTCTTGCAGCAGTGGGGACACTGCTTGGGCCGTGGGATGTTTTTCTCGGGTTTTTGTCGGGGGCAATTCTAGCAGGCGCCATGGCTTGGCTTATTTATCTGAGGCACCCGCTGGCATTTGGCCCTCGTTATAGCTTAGCATCCGTCGGGCTTTTACGGATGAAGGATGAGACAGGCAAGTGG
>CAZWXO010000050.1:10658-16131 GCA_964637885.1 uncultured bacterium | reverse complement strand
CCTGCATTCCCGAAAAATTATATCTATAAAATAGTCTAAACCCTTAAAAAATATAGCATTTTTAGACATAAAACTATTGCAAAGTCGTCTCCATAGGTATAAAATATACCTATGGAGGTGTTTCATTTGGCTAGAGGGACTCAAATAATCAACGGAACCGAATATGTCTATGAATACGATTCCACCTGGAACTCTGAGAAAAAGCGAGCCGAACATAACCGCACCTATATCGGCAAGATGTCCGATGGCGTGTTTTTGCCTAACAAAAAATACCTGCTCCAGATGGAGCTTGATGCCGAGCGGGGTTTATCGAGAAAAAAAGGGCCAGCGCCATCTCTTGAATACAAGCGTGATTTTTACGGCGCCACTTATCTTTTCGATGCCATCGGCCAGAAACTTGGGGTGACTGATGATCTGGCAAGATGTTTCCCCGACACATACAGGCAGATTCTGTCGGTCGCTTATTATCTAATCATGGAGGATTGTAATCCTCTGAGCAGATTTCCCCGTTGGGCATTGACCCATAGGCATCCCTATGGAAAGGATATCCCCTCCCAGCGGAGCAGCGAGCTGTTTGGGGGGATCCGGGAAGACAATAAACAGAGGTTTTTCCAGCTGCAGGCGTCCCGAAGGATGGAAAATGAGTATCTGGCTTACGACACAACTTCCATCTCGTCTTATTCAAAATCCATCAAGCAGGTCCGGTACGGTGTCAACAAGGATCATGATCATCTGCCCCAGATTAATCTGGCGATGGTTTTTGGAGAATCCTCCCGATTGCCGGTTTGCTTTCGCAAGCTTCCCGGCAATATCGCTGATGTGACTACCATGGATGGATTGCTCCGGGAGATGGACTTTTTAAATATTGAAAAAGTGAAACTGGTGATGGACCGGGGCTTTTACAGCCAGGCCAATATCAATGAGATGTACCGGAGACACTACAAATTCGTCATCGCCGCCAAGAAATCCCTGAAGTTTGTCAAAGAACGACTGGATCAGATCCGCGGAACCATCCTGTCTCGCAAGAATTACAGTTCCAGGCACGGATTGCATTTTGACACATGCCTTATGGACTGGAATTACACGGAGACCAAGCCAAGGTCGGGAGAAATTGTCAAAGACACCCGGAGGATGTATCTCCATATCTATTACAATGCTCAGCGAAATGCGGATGATGTCACTGCCTTTAATAAATATCTGGACAATCTTGAAGATGAGCTTTTATCCGGCAAAAGAAATCCTGAGCACGAAAAAAACTATCACCGTTATTTCACTATCAAGGATACCCCCGCCCGTGGCATTAGCCTTGAGCCCAAGCAGGAGGCTATTGACCAAGCGGAGCAGGACTATGGTTTCTTCGCCTTAATCTCCAACGGGGTCAAGGATCCTCTGGAGGCGCTGGATATTTATCGGGCCAAGGATTTAATCGAAAAAGCTTTCAACAATCTGAAGGAAAGGCTTAATCTCCGTCGCACTTCCGTCGCCTCGGAGGAAAACCTCGACGGCAAACTCTTTGTGCAGTTCATCGCCCTTATCTATCTTTCCTACATCCAGAAAGCAATGAGCGACAACGGCCTTTTTAAGGATATGACGATGCATGAATTGCTGGACCAACTGGATGTGATTGAAAGGTTCGAGCAGCCAGGTAAAAAATATCATCTAGGGGAAATCACTCTAAAGCAGCGGAATCTTTATGCCCTTCTGGGAGTGGATGTTCCTGCCTAGATATAAAATGACGGGAGTTTAGGTGGTAGATCGGATAGAATAAATTAGCGGATAGGAATGAATCAATTGCAGGAAAAATTGTTGATTTGGCTGACAGGTTTATCAGGCTCGGGTAAATCGACGATCGCGTCGGCTGTGGGCGGGCGTCTCAAGGAGATGGGCTACAAAGTATATTTGTTGGACGGTGACCAACTGCGCGCGGGGCTTTGCAGTGATTTGGGTTATTCCATGGATGATCGGCAGGAAAATATTAGACGTGCCGCTGAAGTCGCGCGGCTATTGCAGGATGCCGGGTTTATTGTTATTGCCAGTTTTATTTCACCTTTGCAAGCGATGCGTGATCTAGCCAAAGACAAAGCCTTGCCCAACAGTTTCTACGAGGTTTACGTGAAGGCCGATATTACAGAATGTCATCGTCGAGACCCCAAGGGGCTATACTCGGCAAACCGTCAAAGTGCGTTGCCAGATTTTACGGGGATAACGTCGCTTTATGAAGCGCCGCACAACCCTGATTTAGTATTAGACACGGAAGGCAGCTCACTTGAAGAATGTGTTTTGTCAGTTTTGCGATTAGTCAACCTCTGCTCGGGCAAGGTTTGATAATCCTTGCTGATTTGAGACCTGGAGGTTGATTTGATGGTAAGAAGAAAGACGATTTTTTGTACCTGTGCCCTGGTCCTGCTTCTATCTCAAGGGGGTTGCGGGAACCATTCTGCTACTAATGGGGAGCAAGCCGCAACGGTCGATGTGCGGATAGCTTATTTCCCTAATATTAATCATGCGCAAGCCCTGATCGGGAAGGACCAAAAGATTTTTGAGCAGGAAATGGGTAATAGTGCAAAAATTTCCTACAAGACCTTTAATTCCGGGACGTCAGAAATCGAAGCTTTTTTTGCCGGTGAGCTGGATTTTGGATACATTGGGCCCGGTCCGGCGATTAATGGCTACGTTAAATCCAAGGGTGAATTAGTGATTTTAGCTGGGGTGGCTGATGGTGGCTCTATGCTGGTAGCTCGTCATGGTATGGTTGTCGGCGAGGCTAAGTATTTTGCCGGGAAAACGATTGGGATTCCTAACTTTGGCAACACTCAGGATTTGATGTTGCGGAACCTTCTGGCCCAAAGTGGTTTAAGAGACACCACCCAAGGTGGCAATGTGAAAATAATGCAGGTGGAAAACCCGGATATAAAAGGCCTTTTTGAGCTAGAGCAGTTGGACATGGCATTGGTGCCCGAGCCTTGGGGTTCTATTCTGGTAGAGGAATGTCAGGCGGAGATAGTGTT
This sequence comes from uncultured bacterium, assembly GCA_964637885.1. Taxonomy (GTDB): domain Bacteria; phylum Bacillota; class CAZWXO01; order CAZWXO01; family CAZWXO01; genus CAZWXO01. The sequence continues at coordinate 13,123 of CAZWXO010000050.1, read as the reverse complement.
AGATGAAAAAGCCTTGTGGCGCAATGGTAACTATCCGACAGCTTTGATAATTGGGCGCAAGGAATTTATCCTAGCGCATCCTGAACTGACGGCGGCCTTTCTGCGGGCGCATCGAGGGTCTACGGGGCTGCTTGCCGAAAATCCTGTCCAGGCAAGGGCTTGGATTAATGGTCAAATTAGAGAGGCCACCGGAAAAGCCATATCCGATAAGGTTTTGCAGCATGCTTTATCTAGGATTCAGTTCACCGATAAAATTGATAAAGCCGCGATTTTAGAATTTTCGCAAATCATGCAAAGGCTTGAGATTATTCCTAGCGATTGTCAGCTCGATCAAATGATTATTGATGATAACTTTGCAGATTTACCTAATGAGTAAATTGAGGAGGCGTTGTCGTGCATTTGCAGATTGATAATATTAGCAAGAGTTTTAGACGAGCTCATACGCAAATTTTCGCTTTGCAAAACTGTTGTCTTAGCGTTGCCAAAGGAGAATTTATTTGTATTATTGGTCCTTCGGGGTGCGGTAAATCGACCTTGCTTAACTTGGTTGCAGGTCTTGACCGTCTGACTAGTGGCTTCATCACGATAAATGGCAAGAAGATTATCGGCCCAGGGCCTGATCGAGCCCTAATGTTTCAGGAGCCGGCGTTATTGCCCTGGCTAAAGGTGATCGATAATGTTGAATTCGGCCTAAAATTGTCTAGGTGCGCAAGATTAGTTCGGAAGGAAAAGGCCTACAAACTGTTTGAGCTAATGAAAATGACTGATTTTGCCAGTGCATGTATTCATGAATTGTCCGGGGGAATGAAGCAACGGGTGGCCATAGCCCGAACCTTTGCCATGGATGCTGACTTAATGTTACTGGATGAGCCTTTTTCAGCGCTGGATAATCATACTCGGCATCTTCTGCAAAATGAGCTTTTGTCTGTTTGGGGACAAACAGCCAAAACGGTTCTTTTTGTCACCCATAGCCCGGAAGAGGCTTACCTTTTGGCTGACAGGGTCGTCCTGATGAGCAACCGACCGGGGAAAGTATGCAAGGAAATTAAACTTCCCTCGGCAAGGCCACGTAGTACTAATACAAGTGAAGCCCAGGGATTCTTTGCGGAAATCAATTTTGCTTTACGAGATGAGGTGGAGCGGGTTGTTGAAAAGACTTTTTAGGCACAGAGGATTTCAGGCCACCGGTTTTTATGTCCTGCTCATATCGAGCTGGATGGTTGTATATATCGTTTGTGTTGACATGTTGAGTATTTGGAAGCCCTATGCTTTTCCGTCACCCCTTGGCGTTATTCAGTCTCTAAAAAGCTTAATTGTCAAGGGAGTCCTTGGGGTAGGACTTATGGGCAGTTTTTATCGCTTGTTGATAGGGTACTTGCTGGCTCTGGCCCTGGGGATGGGGATTGGCTTAGTTGCTGCACAGAACGCTTTGATTGACCGCAATGTGCGCCCTTTGCTTCTGGGGCTGCAGACTTTGCCAAATATTTGCTGGGTCCCTTTTGCCATCCTCTGGTTTGGCTTGGGGAACGAGGCGATTGTTTTTATTGAAGTGATTAGCTCAACCTGTGCGATGGCTCTGGCGACCATTGCTGGGGCGCGGAATATTGATCCGGCGTTTATTAAGGTTTCGAAAGCATATGGAGCCAAGGGTTTAAATCTCTATCGATACGTCATTATCCCTGCCGCTGTGCCCGACCTTATCACCGGGATGAAGCAAACCTGGTCTTTTGCGTGGCGGGGACTAATGGCAGGGGAAATGCTGATTGGTGCATCGGGGCTGGGGCAGATTTTGATGATGGGGCGCGAAGTGGCCGACATTAACCAGGTTGCCGCCATGATGTTGATGATACTAGCTATCGGGGTTGTCGTGGAAGTAGGTTTTTTTGGCGACTTAGAGGCAAGAGTTAGAAAGCGTTGGGGATTTTAGGAAAAACTTTTAACCAAAACAAGAACGCAAATGGAGGTTGGGATGGACCATCTTGATCAGTTGGAAAGTAACAGTGTCTACATTTTGCGGGAAGCATACAGCCAGTTCAAGAGCCTTTGCATGCTATGGTCGATCGGTAAGGATAGCACCGTTCTATTGTGGCTGGCGCGTAAGGCATTTTTTGGTCATGTTCCTTTCCCTTTGCTGCATGTTGATACCGGCTTCAAAATTCCCGAAATGATTGCTTACCGCGACAAATTAGCCCTCGATTTGGGGTTTGAAATGATTGTTGGGTCGAATGCCGCGGCACTCGCCGAAAAAACGACCTTTCCCGACGGCAAGTTAAGCCGCTTGGCTTGTTGTCAGGCGCTTAAAACAGAGGCTTTGGTCCATACGCTTAGTGGTGCGTGGCTTCGGATGCGGTTAAACCACGAAACAGGTGTGTATCAGGCCGATACGCATCGTGAGCCCTTCACGGGAGTTATTGTGGGTTTGCGAGCAGACGAAGAAGGAAGCCGATCGAAGGAGCGTTACTTTT
>CAZWXO010000050.1:0-10648 GCA_964637885.1 uncultured bacterium | reverse complement strand
TTTCGGCTCGGAACGAACAAAGTCGGTGGGAAATTGCCGGGCAGCCTCCGGAATTTTGGAATCAATATAAGACTGATTTTGCCCCTGGTACCCACGTGCGGGTCCATCCGTTATTAGATTGGACAGAGTTAAATATATGGGAATACATCCAGCGGGAAAATATACCTCTGGTCTCACTGTATTTCGATCAAGGTGATGGTAAGCGCTACCGCTCCCTGGGGTGCTGGCCCTGTACAAAACCCATCGAGTCTACTGCGCAAACAGTGGCCGAAATTGTGACGGAATTGCGTGAGGGAAAGCTAAAGGATATTGCTGAACGCTCGGGGCGAGAGCAAGACAAGGAAGACGGTGGGGGCCTGGAGGAGCTGCGCAAAGGAGGCTATATGTAATGCCAGATAATGCGGGAAACGAATTGCGTCTGGTGTTTGCCGGCCACGTTGATCATGGCAAAAGCACGATTATCGGACGCTTGCTGGCTGATACAGGCTCGCTTCCTCAGGGCAAGCTTGATGCCGTTAAGAAAAAATGTCGTCGCAATGCTAAGCCTTTTGAGTATGCTTTTTTGTTGGACGCATTGAAAGATGAGCAAGCCCAGGGAATAACCATAGATATTGCCCGGTGCTTTTTTAAAACTGCCCAGCGCGCATATCTCATTATCGACACTCCAGGGCATCTGGAATTTTTACGCAATATGGTTACCGGGGCCGCTTGGGCAGATGCCGCTTTATTGGTCATCGATGCATCAGAGGGGATGCGGGAAAATTCGCGCCGCCACGCCTACATCTTAGCGATGCTAGGGATCAGGCAAATTGTCGTCCTTGTTAATAAGATGGATTTGGTTGCCTACCAGCAAAGCATCTACCAAAAAGTGGTCGATGATTGCCAGGCGTATTTTGCAAAGATTGGCCTTGGGGCAGTAACCTACATCCCGGTTAGTGGGGCGCAGGGGGACAATATTGTCACAATATCCCCTCGGATGCCGTGGGTCGTTTCCCCAACGGTTATAGAAATTATTGATGGTTTAACCGGTAAAAAAGCAGTGGTGGACCAACCCTTGCGTCTGCCGGTGCAGGACATTTACAAATTTACGGCTGGGCAGGATAATCGCCGGATTATCGCTGGTAGGGTTGAGTCAGGTAGCATCCAGGTCGGAGATGAGGTTGTTTTTTATCCCACGGGTAAAAAATCGCGGATTAAGACGATTGAAAGCTTTCCCAGTCAGACGCATATTGCCACGGTGCACGCTGGTAGTAGCTTAGGGATAACCCTTGCAGACCACTTGTATATCTGTCGAGGTGAGATTATTGCTAAGGCCACTGAAGCGCCTTTGGTTGTAGCCTCCCGCCTGCAAGCTAAGGTCTTTTGGTTGGGAAACAGGGAAATGGCGGCAGGCAGCAGGTATGTCCTGAAATTGGCAACGGCACGGGCCGAGGCCGTGCTTGAGCAGATTATTTCGGTGACCGACGCGGCGACCTTGGAAACTGCCGCAGGGGGGCAAGCCCCCAAAAACAGTATTGCCGATTGCATTTTCGTCCTGGATCGGCCAATCGCCTTTGATCTAGGGCATGAAATACCGGAAACCGGTCGCTTCGTTCTGGTTGAGGATTACGAAATAGTCGGCGGCGGTCTAATAACTAAAGCCCTCAGTTCGCAAAATGATGACCTGCAGACGGCCATGCGTCGTCGCAATGCCAAATGGGAGTCAGGCCGGGTAACCGATCAACAGAGAGCCATCAGATATAACCAAACACCGGTGTTAATCCTGCTTACTGGCCCAGCCGGCGATGAGACTCGAAAAATCGTTGCTTGGCGGCTAGAAGAGGAGCTTTTTGCCGAAGGTAGATTTGTTTATTGCTTAGGAATGCGCAATTTAATCTATGGACTCGATGCTGATGTTAAGGATGGTTCGTTTTCAGAGGTCGCCAGGCAGGATGAGCATTTTCGCCGACTTGCCGAAATTGCCCACCTGATGCTGGATGCCGGGATGATTTTAATTGTCATGGCTCGTGACGTTGCCGCGCATGAGCTGGAGTATTTTAAAACCAGCTTTTCCGGCAAGGCGGTTTCGATCATCTTTGAGTCGCTGGCGTCTCCGGAAGCCGCGCCCCAAGCAGAGTATGTTGAAAGCAAGGTGTTGCAGCTGCGGCAGCAATTGCAGAGTTAGCGAATTACTTGGATATTCGGGGGCGTTCCTTGCGTATCCTGCAATAAAATGTTGGAATCACCTTATCGAAAAAGCAAAGATAAGGTGATTTTTTTTGTAATCAGAAAGCGCTTGCACTTTGTGGAAGTTGTTTAGTATCAGAGCAGGCTTTATAATACAATGGTCGTAGGTTTTTGTGGATCAATGGATCAGACCCTTAAAGGAGGAGCTGCTAATGGAAAATAGCTTGTTTCGCAAAAGTGCCTTGGAGCGGATTACCGCGCCTGAGCAGCTTAACGATTACTTGCGGATTACCAATCCCGGCATCTGGCTGGTCTTGGCTGGGTTATTAGCCATTTTCCTAGCCGTTGGGGTTTGGGCTTTTACCGGAAGCATTCCGGATACAGAGAAAATCAAAGGTATTGCGTATGCTTCCCGAGGTGACCTGTCCATTTATGCCTATGTGCCGCTGAACGATGCCGTGGGTTTAGTGCAAGGGATGGATGTGCAGATTTCGCCAGAATATGCACCCCGGGAAGAATACGGTTATATCCTGGGAAGGATCCAAAGCGTTGACAAGCAGCTAATCGGCCAGAAGGATTTGCAGCAGAAATATGGAGATATCGAATTTTTGCAAGGGTTGTTGCCCCAAGGCAGTTTTGTTGAAGTGGTGATGACGGTGGACCGGATCGACGGGAAAGTGGTCTGGTCGCACAAAAAAGGCGCGCAGATGAACCTTGAAAAGGGGGCGTACTGCACAGTGCTCGTTATTCTAAAAGAGCGTAAACCCTATCAGTTGGTATTCTAATGGGCGCGTTATAAGGGGATTGTGAAGATGCCGAAGATTGTAAAAGTTCCCATGCTGATGCAGATGGAAGTGTTGGAATGTGGAGCGGCCGCATTGGGAATGGTGTTAGCTTATTATGGAAAGTGGGTTTCTTTAGAGCAGCTACGGATTGACTGCGGGGTATCCCGGGATGGGAGCAGCGTCAGGAATATTGTCCATGCCGCTAGGGGATATGGGCTGGAGGCCAAGGCCTATCGGATGGAGCTGGCCGCCTTGCGTCAAATACCCTTGCCGGCTATTATTCATTGGAATCTCAGTCATTTTGTTGTCTTAAATGGCTTCAAGAAAGATCAAGCAATCATTAACGACCCCGCTCGGGGAACTGTGGAGATTTCGATGGAAGAATTCGACAAAATGTTTTCCGGAATTGTTCTGCGGCTCCAAAAAACAGCGAAGTTCCTACAGGGTGGAAAGCCTCGGAGTGTATGGAAGTTTGCCATGAGCAGAATGAAAGGCTCAAGCGGGACGATTGTTTTTTTGATGCTGGTTAGTGCCCTGATAGCCATGACTAGCGTTGTGATGCCTTTGTTCTCAAAAATCTTCATGGATAATATTTTATCAGGAAAAAATGTGGATTGGTTAAATTACCTGATTGTGGCCATGGTCGTGGCCGTGTCCCTCCACTTTTCCCTCCAGCTGGTGCAGAGTCTATATTGGCTAAGGGTTAGTGGACGGTTTGCCATCACGGCCAATGCTGAATTCGTGTGGCATGTTTTGCACCTTCCGATGGAATTCTTTGGGCAGCGCTGGGCCGGAGAGATAGCTGCTCGGCAGGGAACAAATGAGCAGATCTGCGGCACCTTGGTGCAGAAAATAGCGCCAGTTTTGGTCAATTTGGCCTTGTTGATTTTTTATTTGGCAATCATGCTCAAATATAGCTTGGCGCTAACTCTGATTGGCCTTTTAGCGGTGGCGATTAATGTGTTGGTAATTCGCTTTAAGGCAAAAAAAATGATGAATCTTAGCCGTGCTGCCCAAGCAGCCAGCGGAAAGTTGTCGGGGGTCACCACGTCCTCGGTGGAGATGATTGAAATGATCAAGTCTGCCGGAGCAGAGGCGGGTTTTTACGAGCGCTGGGCCGGATACTATTCGAAAAATCACAATGCCCAGGTTGCTGTTTTCAAATATTCTAAATATTATGGAATGCTTCCGTCCATCCTGCAAAGGTTTACAAATATTGCCATTTTAATGGTCGGGGTCTATCTGATTATGGATGGAGTATTTACCATTGGGATGCTGCTGGCGTTTCAGAGTTTCTTGGCCTCTTTTTTATCCCCTGTCAATCAGCTAGTTGAACTGGAAGAGAGCTTCATAACAATGCGGGCCAGGATGGAGCGAGTTGAAGATGTGTTGAATTATCCCGTCGATAGCACTGGCACCAATGATGACATAAACATCAAGGCAGGGAAATTGAGCGGGGATATTGCCATAACTGACCTGACTTTTGGTTACAATAAGTTTGCCGAACCATTGATTAAGAATTTTTCCATCCGGATTAAACCAGGATCATTCGTGGCAATCGTTGGCACCAGCGGATGTGGTAAGTCGACCCTTGCCAAGCTGATGACGGGGCTATATCGGCCGTGGCAGGGGGAAATACTTTTCGATGGTAAAAAAAGGGAGAAAATCGACGAGTACGTTTATAAGAGCTCAGTAGCCATGGTTGATCAGGATATTATTTTGTTTGAAGACACTGTAGCGGATAACATTCGGATGTGGGATGCGTCCATCGACGATTTTGCCGTGATCTTGGCAGCGCGGGATGCGGATATGCACGATGTTGTCGTGTCGCGCCCTGATGGATATGCTCAGATGATTCAAGAAGGCGGGCGAAATTTTTCGGGGGGGCAAAAACAGCGTCTGGAAATCGCCAGGGTATTGGCGGGTGAGCCGACGATTATCATTTTAGATGAGGCAACTAGTGCCTTGGATGCAAAAACTGAAGCGATGGTAATGCAAAATATCCGTAATCTTGGGGTTACTTGCGTTGTGATTGCCCATCGCCTTTCGACGATTCGGGATTGTGATGAGATTTTAGTGCTTCAAAAAGGCATGGTCATCGAACGGGGCACACATGACGAGCTTTATTGCAGGGGCGGTAAGTACGCCGAATTGGTATCCATGGATTGAGGCAACCTGCAGTTGAGATTAAAGCGAGGGATGTAAATGGGATTTGACAATATCTACGATGACCAATTAAATAGCCGGAGAGAATACGATGCAGAGATACTGGACGCGGCTTTTTGCAATCTTGCCGCTGTCCTTGATCGGGGGCTTGGCAAAAAAAGCTGTCGCTCCGAAATCCGGGGAGCTGTGGCGCAAATTCTGAACATCCTTGGAGTAGCTGTACCGGATGTTCCAGAAAATATTACGGACATTAATTTGCAACTGCAATATATGCTACGTCCTTCCGGGACGATGCGCCGTCGTGTGGAATTGGCCGGCAATTGGTGGCAGGATGCAACGGGCTGTCTCCTGGGCAGTACTGTGGATGGGGATATTATCGTGATGCGTCCCGGGTATTTCTCCGGTTACCAGTACGAGGACAAGCAGGGTAAGACCATAAAAATAAATAAAAAAAACGCAGCCCAGATCAATTGCGATGCTTTTTGTTTTTACCGTCCCCTTCCGGCCACAAAATTGTCCTTACCAGATCTTTATCGTTTTATGCTGGCCTCCATCACCCGGGCAGATATCTATTTTGTTGTGGGGGGAAGCTTGCTTGTTTCGTTAATCGGGATGATTATGCCGTATATGAACAACCAGATATTTGATAATGTCATTCCGTCTGGAATAAAAGGCAACATAATGCCCATAGCCGGTTTATTGGTCGGGATTGGGTTTGCTACGGTGATGTTCTGGGTTACCCGCAATATTATTCTGAATCGCTTTCGCGATAAAATAAATCTTTCCGTGCAAAGTGCGGCAATGATGCGGTTGTATTCATTACCGGCGACATTTTTTCGTGATTATTCTGCCGGGGAACTAAGTAGTCGCACTCTGAGTATCAATAAACTGTGTACCCTTCTGACGGATGCGGTACTGACATCAGGGCTGACGGCTTTATTTTCTTTCGTGTATGTTTTTCAAATGTATGTTTACGCTCCGTCCCTCGTGCTGCCCGGGCTTTTGTGCATTTTTCTGTTGTTGTGTTTTTCGGTGCTAATTTCTTTGGTGCAGCTCAAAATATCCCGCAAGCGGGCGACGGTTTCTGCTAAGCTGTCAGGATTGGTCTATGCGCTCTTTACAGGGGTGCAAAAAATCAAGTTGGCAGGCGCCGAGAAGCGAGCCTTTGCCAAATGGGCATCGCTGTACAAAGAGCAAAGTATGCTTTCCTACGCGCCGCCGCTGGTTTTAAAGATTAGCCCGGCCATCTCGATGCTTTTAACCGTAGGCAGTAGTATTGTTTTATATTATTTTGCCGGAAGGAGCCAAGTGTCGCCAGCTGACTACATGGCTTTTAATGTTGCCTATGGAGCCGTAAGCTCTGCCATGTTGGCTCTGGCGCGAATCGCCAGAACAGCAGCAGATATAAAGCCAATGCTGGAGATGGTTCAGCCGATTATCCAAGCTTTGCCAGAAAATGCCGGGCGGAATAAGGTTGTCAATTCCCTCTCAGGCAAAATTGAAATTAATGATATTTCCTTCCGCTACGGGAAAGATCTCCCTTTGGTTTTGGATCAGCTGTCTCTGAAGATTAAAAGTGGGGAATATGTTGCCATCGTGGGCAGGACAGGTTGCGGTAAATCGACCTTGCTAAGGCTTTTACTGGGGTTTGAACATCCGGAAACTGGGGCAATCTATTACGATGGACATGATCTTGCGACGCTTAATTTGACGGCGTTGCGTCAATGCATGGCAGTAGATATGCAAGGTGGGAGGTTGTTTGCCGGAAGTATATTTTCCAACATTGTCGTAGCAGCACCTTGGAAGACGATGGAGGATGCTTGGGAAGCTGCAACAATCGCTGGTATCGATGATGATATTAGGGAGATGCCCATGGGCATGTTGACGACATTGTCAGAGGGAGGCGGCGGTATTTCCGGGGGGCAGCGGCAACGCTTGTTGATTGCCCGGGCCATCGTTTCCAAGCCGAAAATAGTCTTTTTTGATGAAGCCACCTCAGCCCTTGATAATGTTACCCAAAAACATGTTTCAGAAAGGATTACGGGTCTTGCCTGTACGCGCTTGGTTATTGCCCATCGTCTTTCCACGATTCGTAATTGCAACAGAATCATCGTGCTTGAGGGTGGAAAAATCGTTGAGGATGGAGACTACGAGACCTTGATGGCAGCACAGGGGCACTTTTATGAGCTGGCAAAGCGACAAACACTGTAAGGACAAAGCGTCCTTCAACCTTGGATTAAGGCTCTGAAGCGGTACGAAGATGCCTCCGGATTTTCCAGGTTTTTAGATCGATTTTTTTATACTCTCGAAAATAAAAACCGGCGGCAATATGCTTTAGATAGCTATTAACCGTAGCAAGGTTGACATCCGATCGTTTGCAGCAATAATATTCCGCTAGTTTTAATAGTACCGACTGATAGTGTCGATGTGTTTTGTCGAAATCAAGCAAGTGGTCAGAGTTATAGCAAATCAATTCCTGCGGAGGAATAATCTGCTCCTTGGAAAATATTGGGTATTTTCTTCGTAGCAGTTTTTCGGCTCCCGGTGTTATCAGAACATTATAGCGGACAACGTAATGGCGGTTGTCCATGTCACCATGCCACAGGTGGTATAGCCTGGATTTTACATAACCCACCTTCCATGGGGGATCGTTTACAATGTATTGGTGAAGTAACTCATCGAAGGCCATTGAACGCAGGTTGCCAATTTGCAAATAATCATTTTTTTCGTAAACATGGAATAATCGATAAAAATGAAGCAAATCGCCACCACCGATGACATTGTGACAATCCCATCGGCCGTATTTTTCCCATGCTGCTTTAGTTACCCCCCAGGCCCCGCCGGGAAATCCACGGCGATGGAATTTTTGCATGGTCAACATGGCACTGCTCCAGCAACGGATATCACAGTATTGCCTGTTTTGGGCGTAGTTGGCGGGGATGACATTATTGGTTGTATCTGCTAAAACAACCTCAGTTGTTCTTTGATTTAGATAAATCACCTGCATCCCGCCGTGCATCCAGTCATTCCGTTCAAGCCCTGTTTCCATCTTTAATATCCAGGCGTTGTTTTCCGGGATAATGTCACTATCTAGGAAAATAAGGTTTTCGGCGCCATCTTTTAGCGCAACATTGGCCCCGGCATTGTAGATAGCCTCTTTCTGCCAGATAATTGGGTTTCCGCATACTCTGATATATTGAACTTGGCTAATCAGGGTTGGGGGCAATTGCGTGGGGCAGGATGGCAGGATGTTTTCCAGAATGTAGATTTGATAATCGCCATGCTGCAATAACATTCGGCTAACGGACGCCTCCAGCAGGCGGATTCGTGCAGGGTTTGCGCCATAATGGGCGTAGATTACCGCGTTCTTGGCCATTAAACATCCTCCAGTAGGGGGTAATTGAATTGCTGCATCAGGTCTTTGTCTAGGGATTGGTTGATTAGTTGCAACAGGTGCGGGGTTAACTTAGCCTTCCAGACTTCGTCTAAATAGTATTTTTTATAGTAGGCGTAACCTTTGTCGGGCTCTGCTTTTGTCGACGTGTCCCGATTTTTAAAAAAGCTATGAATCATTGCTAGTTGCTCATTTTCTTTTAACAACCTGATTGTGCCCTCCGGGTCAGCGAGGATGTCTTCATACCGCAAGTTATAAGAAGGCCCTATCCTCTGCAACTGGAAATAGGCCCGGTTTTTTTGGTTCCACATTTCCATCGGATTAAGAAATTGGGCTGGCGCATTTTCCCGGTGGCGCGTTTGCCATGGCGAGCGTAAGAGTTCTTCAAAGGAGGAAAAATGCCGGCGGGCGTGATATGGGCGATTATATAGGGAGAGTAACCATGAATACGGGTTTTTGGTAATTGTTAAAAAAATTAGGTGCCGATTTTTGTATGGTGAATTTTTAATTTTATCGGGAGTTGGAGGCATGGCGTGCTTCCACCCAAGGGTTTTGTTAAAATTGCAACAGAAATAAATCTCACAGGCCCATTCATAGAGGTGGGGAGATTTACCTTCGCCCCACCGATTCCAGATAAAATCATTTTCCGTTCCGGAAATTATTTCAATATCAAGGTTGGAGTCAATCAGGTATTATAAAAAAAATCGACATCACCACCAGGCCAATATCCGCCGCCAGCAATCCCGGCCATCTGCTCTTCGTTAAGCTCCTCACATTGCGCCGGAGGCAAGAGAAAGGTCATGTCTGCCACCGGGTCGCAATCGACGAACTTAATCTGGTAGCCTTCCGGCAGCTCTTTATTGGCAATGGCCCTGATTGCCGCCTGTGGGTCACTTAAAGCCAGCTTGCGAAAATCAGGGTCAATCACCGATTTTTCTACGGCCTCGGCAATATTTATCGGGAGTTGGAGGCATGGCGTGCTTCCACCCAAGGGTTTTGTTAAAATTGCAACAGAAATAAATCTCACAGGCCCATTCATAGAGGTGGGGAGATTTACCTTCGCCCCACCGATTCCAGATAAAATCATTTTCCGTTCCGGAAATTATTTCAATATCAAGGTTGGAGTCAATCAGGTATTATAAAAAAAATCGACATCACCACCAGGCCAATATCCGCCGCCAGCAATCCCGGCCATCTGCTCTTCGTTAAGCTCCTCACATTGCGCCGGAGGCAAGAGAAAGGTCATGTCTGCCACCGGGTCGCAATCGACGAACTTAATCTGGTAGCCTTCCGGCAGCTCTTTATTGGCAATGGCTTTGATCGCTGCTTGGGGATCGCTTAAGATCAACTTGCGAAAATCAGGGTCAACCACAGATTTTTCCATGGCCTCGGCGATGGACTTATCGATTTCATTTTTCGTCCATTTTGTCATGACAAATTCCTCCTTAAATAGCCTAGGAGCACCAACCGCAATAAAAATACTGCAAACCATTGCTGTTGTCAACATCAAGCGGCTTCGACCAGGAATTTTGGGCAATCGCACTTTTGTCTTCACTGGACACTATGGTTATTCGGACAATTTTGCAAGCGCAATGAAATTCTGGTTGCGGTAAACTGATTACCGCAGCCGGGGTATTGTTGCCGAGGCTGGCAATATTTTTATCACCGCCGGGGCAACCCACGCCCTCCATATCGCCACGATGCTGGGTGTTTTCCGCTAGGGGGGCATCGCCATCGAAGACCCCTGTCATTCGGGGATGCTTCAGATCATGCAATAACTCCGTCAATATTTTGCCGGTACCTGTAGATAGCGGTGGCCTGCAGGCCGATTTACTAGGCCAAACCAAGGGCCGGGGTATCTATGTGACCCCGTCCCATCAGTTTCCCTTAGGCGGGATTCTCTAGGCCGACCGGCGGGCGACCCTGATTAACCATGCCCGAATCAAGGATGGGTTTATTATTGAGGATGATTACGACAGCGAGTTTCGTTATACGGGAGAACCCCTCAGTCCAATCTACACCCTAGACCCATCCAGGGTGATTTACATCGGCACCTTTAGCAAGGCCATGTTTCCGGCTTTGGGGATATGAGGGGACGTTCCTTGCGTATCCCAAATAAAAATGTCTAAATCACTTT
>CAZWXO010000049.1:13092-16273 GCA_964637885.1 uncultured bacterium | reverse complement strand
AATGGCAAGGCAAAGGGTATGGAGGCAAGCTTATAAATCACGTTTTTGCGCATTACAAGGGCAAGTATCGGACAATGCTTGTGGGGACGGGGGACATCCCATGGATAATCCAGTTTTACCAGAAAAGCGGGTTTGAGATTTCGCATCGGATTGAGGGATTTTTCACAGACCATTACGACCTCCCAATATTTGAGGACGGCGTCCAATTAGTCGATATGGTTTATTTGAAACGAAACCTTGACGAATAGTTTGAGCTTATTATACGGCCAGTATCGTCTATGCTGTGGAGTGGGTCGCTTTCCCAGGCAATTTTTGGCAGGATGAATGATACTCTTAAAAAGCCTGATGGCTTTTTGGTGGTTCATTTTTCAGTGTAGTTTTGTGAGGAAACAGCAAGACTGGTTATTGGTGGTTTAGGAAGAAAGAGAACCTAGCAGGATTTCTTGAAAAATAGAGGCAGAGAATAGAAGGCTCAGAAATTGCAACTATCGCAGGTTCGCTAAGTGAGGGGGAACATTTTTGGTACTTAATCCAGATGATTTTGGGTGTTCTCGGGTGCTGTGGCCAAAAGAAATGTTACCTAATTCGGCATGGCAGATGGATGTCACCTCTGGGGCGAGGAGCACTGAATTAATCTTAAGTGTGAATAAAATTCAGCTTGAGCGCAGTAGCTTCAAACAGCTCTGTCATTCTGCATTTTTTGATACTTGTCGAGTGAAAGAGGAAATATTGGATATCGTGCAATCGCGAGGGAAACTGCACAATCCATACACGGACACTGGCGGGATTTTTGCGGGGACAATCACGCAAATCGGAGACGAATACAAAGGGAGAAGTCAATTTAGGGTCGGGGACGCGTTGATCTCTTTGACATCGACGACTCTTTTGCCACTGGTTTTGCATGAAATAAAAGAGATTGATTATTCGTCCGGGCAAGTAGACGTTACTGGAAAAGCATTTCTTTATGGAGAATGTATGGTCACTTCACAGAAATCTGGACTTCCACTAGATGTCGCTCTAGCGGCCTTTGAGGAATCAGGCTCTGTCTTCCACGTAGCCAAATTGGCTGAGTTAAGCGGCAGTCGCTATTTGATTGTTGGCAATAACGTATTCTTGATGGTGTTATATGCGCTGGCTATCCGGGAAACTAAGGGACTAAATTGTCATATTGTCTGTATTTTTGACGATTCTTTCAACGATAAAGGTCTGGAAGTGGCCGATTTGTTGAGGCAGGTGTTCGATGAGTGTATTACGATGCAAACCTTACACTTGTTAAGGAATTTGGATAAATTAGAGCAATTGTCAGATAATTCATTCGATTTAACCGTTAATTGTTCGGATATTCCAGGGTCGGAGTTTATTAATGCTTTGGTGACTAAGCCAGGTGGCACAGTGGTTTTTACAGGCATGGCCAACAATTACAAGGAGGCAGTTTTTATCACAGAGGTGTTGCGTAAAGAATTAGTTATCCTTAATGGCGATGGCTACTTAGCAGGCTACGTCGAGTACATGGAAAAGTTGATTCAACGCAACCATCAACTGCTGAGGGCTGCTATTCGCTGCACAAACCCGGCGGCAGAAATGCGCTTTCAAGATAAAACGGGAGATATGGATTGCCACGATATCCAAAAAAGCAATTCGCCAGCAAAATTACTGGAGAGCGGGTTCATTTTCCATAGCAAGAAAATGGAGCGGGTAGTGGAGGAGTTGTTGAAGGCAGCCAAATACGATTGTAGCGTGATTTTGAGTGGTGAAACAGGGACAGGCAAAGAAAGGGCTTTAGATATTATCTATCGCAACAGTAGCAGAAGCTGCTTCCCATGCGTAAAAATCAACTGCGCAGCGATACCGGGAGATTTAATGGAAGCGGAGTTGTTCGGATATGAAAAAGGCGCCTTTACCGGAGCAAGCAGTGCTGGGCGCGAAGGGCTTTTCGTTGCCGCCGACCGAGGCATTCTTTTTCTCGATGAAATTGCCGAGTTAGCTCCAAACATGCAGGCAAAGTTGCTGCGGGTAGTACAGGAAAATGAATTTTACAAAGTGGGTGGAAATAGGGCCATCCGGGTTAATGTCAGAATTATAGCCGCGACTAATCGCGATATTTATAAATTGGTTTGCGAAGGCGGTTTTCGCGAGGATTTGTATTATCGCCTGAATATACTAAAAATTGACCTTCCGCCTTTGCGTGCTCGTCCGGAAGATATCATTCCACTGGCTAATTATTTTATCGCCAAATATGCAGCTGATTTTAAAATTGAACGCAATATAACCAGAGAAGGGTTGCTGATCATGCAGGAGCATGCATGGCCAGGCAATATCCGGGAACTGGAAAATTTCGTTCAGCGGCTCATGATTAACGCCAACGATTCCACTATAACAAGCACGCAGGTTTTTCAAGCAATATACCGCAGTCAGCAATTTTGCCCGATGGCTGGGAATGGAATTCATTTGCAGGAGGACTCAATCATACCTCTGCAAAAAACCATCGAGTGCGTTGAAGGAGAAATGATAAAGCACGCCCTTGAGCGTGGCGGCTCAACCCGGGCAGCCGCGAAAATACTGGGGATTAGCCAGACTCAGCTGCAGCGCAAAAAACTAAAACTTGAACTGAAAACAGAAAGTGACAATGAAAAAATGTGAACCGCTTTCGGTTCGCATTTTTTTGTTCTCACATCGATTGCGGTTCGTGGCAGCGCACAGCTCACCCGTGATAGCGTAATACGGGCGGTTTAGATAGCTTTACCCTGTGGCATGGTAATTGCTTTATCTCTTTTATTATAGAAGGGAGGGAGAGATTTTGGGGTTATTCGAAAGTTATACACGACAATTACAGCTAGAGTATGCATCGGATCGTCCTCGTTCCAAAGCGTTGTATGCTGAAGCGACAAAATTTATGCCAGGCGGGGATACCAGAACAGCGACCTACTTTGTTCCTTTTCCTCATTTTATCGCTTCCGGGCAAGGGGCTTATATTTTCGATGAAGACGGGCATCGATTGCTAGACATGCAAAACAACTACACATCTTTGATTCACGGGCATGCCCATCCAGAAACGGTAAAAGTTGTCCGTGAGCAAATGGGAAAAGGCAGCGCCTTTACTGCCCCGATGACATGGCAAATAGATTTATCCCGGCTGTTGGTGGAACGGTTTCCAGGGATCGATCTTATTCGCTTTGCAAAT
>CAZWXO010000049.1:6364-13082 GCA_964637885.1 uncultured bacterium | reverse complement strand
TGCCTTGCGCGCTGCTCGGGCGTATACCGGGAAAGTGAAAATTGTGAAAACCGAGGGGGGTTACCATGGGACAACAGATGTTTTTGAGGCGAGCGTCGATCCGAATTTAAAGAATGCTGGCACCCTGGATAAAATAAATGTCTTGCCGGAAAGTCGAGGCGTTTCTCCTAATGCTTTACAGGACGTCTTGGTTGTACCTTTTAATAACATTGAGCTGACGCAGGCCGTTATTGAGGAAAATCATCAGCAGATAGCCGCTGTCATTATCGAGCCGGTGATGGCTTCGGCTGGACAGATCGTTGCCGACAAGGAATACCTGCAATTCTTGCGGGACATTACGAGGCAACATAATATTGTTTTAATATTTGATGAGGTTGTGACGGGGCGTTTGGCACACGGTGGCGCACAAGAACACTTTAACATTCTACCGGACATGACAACCTTGGGGAAAATAATTGGCGGTGGTATCCCTATCGGAGCTTTTGGTGGCATGGCCGCTATTATGGAAGCTTATGATCCTAGGCTTAAGCGGATGTATCATTCCGGCACATTTAATGGCAATGCCATCAGCATGGCGGCAGGCTATGCTACTATGAGCGGGTATAATCAGCAAAGAATAAGCGAGATTAACCAACTTGGAAGCTATTTTCAGGCAAAAGCACAACAGTGCTTTAAAAAAACCGGTATCTTGGGTCAGATTATTGGAGTTGGCTCGATTTACAATACTATTTTTGCATGTTCTCCTATTCGTAGCTACCGCGATGTTGCGACCACGCCGGAGCAGCTAAACATGCTGCTGTTCATGAAAATGCTGATGCAGGGGGTGTTTATTGCGCCAAGAGGAATGTTCTGCTTGTCGACAGCGATGGAACAAAAGGAGGTGGATTTTGCAACCGCCAGGCTTGAGGACAGCCTAAAGTGGATGCGCCCGGTAATCAAAGAAATTGCACCAAAACTTCTGGAAGATTAACTGGTTAAAAAATCAACAAATTTGCAGGAGGTCAAATCTATGAATATGGAAAACGCAAAAGAAACCATTCCCCGCAATCCTACTTTTTTTGAAGCTTTAATCCCGGCTGTTTTCATGATGGTTATTATTATTCTATGTACCATTCTATGGGGCATCGAGCCCCATATTCCGATTGTCCTTTCGTGTATCGTTGCGGCGCTGGTTGCCTTTCGCTGTGGCCACAATTGGCTGACAATTATTACAGGCGTCATCGACAGCATAACCCGCGCTGTCGAAGCATTGCTAATTGTCATGATTGTTGGGATGCTGATAGGAGCGTGGGTTTTATCCGGCACAATGCCGGCGATGGTTTTTTATGGCCTGGAAATAATTGCACCGCAGGTATTCTTAGTTGTGGGAGCCATCTTGTGCGCGATTGTCGGTCTGGCCACCGGTAGCTCTTGGACCGCATCGGGCACCGTCGGCGTGGCATTAATGGGTATTGCCATGGGATTGGGCATCAACCCGGCGATTGCTGCCGGCATGGTTATATCCGGAGCATACATGGGGGATAAATGGTCGCCCTTGTCGGACAGTACAAATATAGCGGCGGCAACTGCGGAGACACCATTGTATGAACACGTCCGATCAATGATGACTACAACCTTGCCTAGCTTTTGCATTGCACTTGTTCTATATGGTATTGTAGGATTTTTGACCATTGAAGGGTCATACGATAGACAGGCTGTCATCGAGATCCAAAATGCAATCAGTGGTGATTTCTATATTTCGTGGTGGTTGATTTTACCCGTTCTCGTGGTTATTTTTTCGGCTTACAAAAAAATTCCGGCTATCCCTTCGCTGTTATTGGCGGCAGCCATCGGCGGAATTTTTGCGATGATTGCCCAAGGTTCATCTTTCGCTGATTTTCTTGGCGCATTGCACTACGGTTACGAAACAGAAACCGGCAATGCTATTGCCGATAAATTGCTCAATCGCGGAGGTCTCGATTCGATGATGTGGACGATATCATTGATCATGTTTGCCTTGGCATTCGGGGGAATCCTTGAAAAGTGCGGCTTCATTGAGGTCTTACTCACACCCCTGGTGCAGCGGGTTAAAACTGTCGGTGGCTTGGTTACAGCAACCATTGTTACAGGTATTGTCTGTGATTTCGTTCTGACAGATCAGTACTTGTCAATTATTGTCCCCGGTCGGATGTATGCAAAGACTTTCGATGAAAAGGGGCTCAAGCGCAGCTTTTTGTCGCGCACCCTGGAAGACGGAGCGACATTGTGGTCACCCCTGGTGCCATGGAACGGCTGCGGAGCGTATCAGGCCGCAACACTAGGTGTGCATAACTTCGATTTCCTACCCTATGCTTTCATGAATTTAGTCAATCCTGTTTACGCCATCGTCATCTCATATCTGGGGATCGGCGTCAGGTATAAAGATGGCGCAGGTAAAGGGAAAGAAAAAAAATAGGGGGTAAAAAGTGCAATACATTCCTATAAACCAAAGAAAAATGCGCCGTGTGACCAAGGCCGTAGCAATTATCGCCGGGATAGGCCTTACTGTGTCCGGGATTGTAGTTGCATCAATATACAGCGGCATGGTTGGTGTCGTTGTCCTTGCCGCCGCTTTTTTTAAAAAGGAAATCGTGCTCAGCGAGGCCGGTATCGTTGTCACTTATCGTTTGGGAAGATTAAAGACAGAAGAAGTATGGGGATTTGAGGAAATTGAAAGTGTGCATATCGAAGCAAGGGGTGCATCAAAGCTAAAAGCCTTACATTTTAAAAAAGGCGTGCTCTCGAAAATCTTAATCTTTCCTGCCGATGATCTGACTGAGATCCTTCAATTTATCAAGCAGAGCAATCCAGAGATATTTTTCCGAGAAGCCAATTGATCTAACGATATGGGATACTTTTTTCAGCTAATCACAACAATTATTCCCCGGATGCTTATCCGGGGAATTTTTTGTGCCATGCTGTCGCTAAGATAATAGATTAATGCGTATGCTCCTTGATTTAAGTTGGAATGCCAGTGGGCAGAATAGATTACATTGACAGTGGTATCATATAATAGTACTATTATTCTATGAATACGAAAAACAAGAAGACTTTGGCTAATATATTTATGCGTCCAACCCTAGGGAATATTTTATGGTCGGACATTGAGAGTTTGTGTATTTCGCTTGACGCTGAAATAACGGAAGGATCAGGTTCGCGGATTCGTATTAAACTTAATGATGTAAGAGCTGTGTTTCATCGGCCACATCCTGAGAAGACTACTAATAAAGGGGCTGTTGATTCCGTAAGAAGATTTCTTGAGAATGCGGGGGTGCAAATATGATGGAATATAAAAATTTTATCGGTGTTGTGGAATATGATGCAGATGCAAAAATATTTCACGGGGATGTTATAAATGCCCGTGCTGTAATCACTTTTCAAGGCACTAGCGCCGAAGAGATTGAATTGGCTTTTAGAAATTCAATCGATGATTATCTCGAATGGTGTAAGATAGATGGCGTCGAGCCGGAAAAACCATACTCGGGTAAATTTAGCTTACGCTTATCTCCGGACTTGCATCGGGAAGTGGCGATAACTGCCCGAAAAATGAACATATCAATTAATAATTTTGTTGAAAAAGCTATCAGAGATGAATTAGCTGTTGCTCGTTAGTTAAATATGCGAAATAAACCAGACAAGACAGCAGAGCTGCTCATCATCACTGTTGAGCAGCTCTGCTTTTTCAAGGGATCAGATTGATGATACCAAAAGGTTATATTAAATGTGCGATGATGGAAGACATCCTGCACGGCATGGCACTAGCTGCGGTGGAGGAATTCACAACGATCCATAATTATATCGATACGATGATTCTTCGCTAAGGAGCCCTTGACTGTCTAACCATGGAGGAATTCAATAAGAAGATGTCGGGAATTCTTACAACTTGCGTTGGCCCTGACACCCTGGACGAGTCGCTAATGGCATACAAGCCTATTGACGAGATCGTGGCACAAATCGCTCCCTGGCCCAAATAATCAGCCGAGTAAAACCTGTGTATAATTTTAAGGCAAGTGATTGATTAAGCGGCGTTGAGAGTATCCATGCAGCATCTGACTGGAGGGATATTTTTTATCTGAGATATTGTCCTGCGTCTTAGCTCTGCCTTGTATAGAATATTTTGTTTGCAGTTTTGAATCTCCCATTAAATGTCCACTTATGTTGTTATAATTAAGCCAGGCGGTAAATCAGAGTTGAAGGGTGCCGAGAATAATGAAGTACTGCGGGCTTGCCGAATTGCCGGAATGCCAAATAAGAAAAGCGCTGTGTTCATGTGTGAAGGTTATTTGTTTCGATTTTAATTGAGGCATGGAAAGTGTGAGAATATGTATATTAATCAGAGCAATGTTGACGAAAAGTATTTAGAATTGAAGAGCAAGGTGGTAAAACGACGGGAAGAGTTTGATAGTTTTGTCTGTTTCCTCGAGCAGGAAACGACGTGGCTGCAATCCCCGGCGAGCACTCGTTATCATCTTGCTGTGGAAAAAGGTCTGCTGATGCATTCGGTGGGCGTTGCCTGGAACTTGCTGGAGATGCGGGGGACATTGATGCCGCAGTTGGACGAGGAATCCGCCATTATCTGTGCTTTGTTCCACGACACCGGTAAGCTGGGGATGCCCGAGAAACCTTTATACTTAAAAGGATCCACCGGGTACTATTACAATCCTTTGACGGTGGCAATGGGTTTGGGCGTGCGTAGCTTATACCTCGTTTCTAAGTTCATAACCCTAAGCGACGAAGAAGCGCAGGCCATCGCTTATCACGATGGTCAGTATGTCGAAGGTAACAAGATTGTGGCCCATAAAGAGTGTCCGTTAACGGTGCTGCTGCACTTTGCTGATTACTGGACAGCCCATATATACGAGGATGAGGGGAGAAGGATTTCACATTTAAAAGGAATTGAGGCGATTATCGATAACCAGATTTAAATAATCTATTATCAAAAGGCAACATCTATCGGGTATTACCGCGGCGAACGTAAAACCGAGGAGATCGACATCGCGGTGGAGCACCCACTGGGCAGAAATACTTGAATTGAGGAGAAATATCGGGAAGCAGCTAAGATTGCCGAGGATGACGCGCAAATTAAAAATTTCCGAAGATGGTTGTGTGGGTAGAGTTACCCGCCTCTTTATAGTTTGTTTAAAAGAAGGATTTCCCACCGTGGCGATGGGGAATCCTTCTTCATGATAAGCAATTAACTTTTTACAAACGGACGGATAGATCGGGTTGCATGGGGCTGGCGGATGGCTACTTCGCGTTTATTGACGCAATGCGATGCGTGTTTTTCTTGAGATTTAAACTGTGGCTAACACAAGCACCTGCATTTCATCCTTTGCCAAGCTGCTGTTGATGCTGGCGCCGAAAAAAATTTCAGCGCCTTCGGGCGTCAACTTAGATAACGCTTCATTCATCTCAATAATTTCATTAAGGGATAGGCCTTCACCCCCATCAGTAAACATAAGTAAGTAGCGACAATCGGCCAATTTGTTTTGCTCTGTCAAGCCACTGGAAAGCTCCCCCAAGGCTTGGTCTGGCTGGCCGAGTTTGAGGATGCTGGAACATCCGATGTACGGGGGTGTGCCTTCGGGAAGTCGAGCCAAAAGGGTGCGGAAAATTTCGGGTTCGATGACAATTAGGTTGTCATCCAGGCTGCTCCGCAGCAAGTGGTCCACATCAGAGAAGCGAGGGTGGTCGGAGAAAAATGGCGTGATTTTTTTCAGAATTTCTTGTTTAATTTGGCTAGAGAGCTTGGAGGCGTTGTCATTGCCGTCATTCAAAGTATCTTCCATGGTTTTATTTCCTTTCAACTATAGTTACACTTTTGCCTTTATTTATTGCACGGGTAGGTTCACAACGATAACATCTTCTGGAGGATGCATGTTCCCCGTCACTGCATCGAACATCTCGTTGTTGTGTCTTTGCCATTCCTCCATCGATTTGCGTATATGGGAGGCATCATTGACGAAACTAACCAAGACCAGCTTGACACCAAAATCTGCGTTCTGCTTTAAGAAGTGGAGAAATGTCAAGCGGTTGCCCAACTGGTAATAGTCTTTTTCCCATACGCTGATGTTTACAGTTCCCGCCTTAGGCAGACTGTCTTTTGCTTCCTGCATGCTCTTTCGAATCAACTGGATACTAGCATCAGCTGTAGCAGTGCAGGAGCTTTTAGTTTCTTTAGTGTGGGCCTTGGCTTCTACTAACAAGAGAGTTTTTTTGCCAGCGGCATCTGTAGCCCAGGCAAGGGCGTCCCATTGTGGCTGGTTTTCTGGCCAAAAAGCAAAGGCACGAATTGGGAAATCTATTTTGTTTAAAGCGTTTCCTCTGTTAAGCTTGTATTCCTCATAATTTTCACTACTTAGGGGCGAAAGCCATTCAATATCCACAATAGTTGGATCTTCAGCTTGAATTGCTTCGTTTAAAACCTTCCCGCTATACAGATTGACTAAAATTTGAATCCATAGCTTGCTTCCTTTGCTGGCGAAGCCGTTACTGGTGTTGCTCATAAGTTACCTCCTGTGTTTTTAAGTCGTCTTAATATTATCATGAATACGTGACAATTTCTCCCTTAAGCAATAAATCCTACGTGATGCGAAAATACGTAACCCCTGAGATGGGAACGCCGTCTTTTTCGTACCGGCCGAAACTCCATTTTTCATCATGATCCATCACCGTTTTAAAGACAATAATGTCAAAAAAT
>CAZWXO010000049.1:3929-6354 GCA_964637885.1 uncultured bacterium | reverse complement strand
TCAGAATTTCTTGTTTAATTTGGCTATAGAGTTCCAATGTGTTGTCATTGCCATTATTCAAGGTATCTTCCATGGAATCAAGTGAAATAAGCATTGGTGTAGTTCCTTTCGAGTTTAATTCATGAATTCATTATCGCACTTATATGCGACATAAAATGACGCTGTGTATGATTCGCTTAGGCTGTTGACGAAATGTCGGGTTCGAAAAAACAAGTGACGACAATTTATGGCGGATCTGTTTCGTATTATATGTTTAATAGTTCCGCCGAAGCGGTGATATTTCGTAATTTAGTGTCGGACAAATATCGAAGATAGTAGGGGGTGCAAACAGGAAACAAAACTACTTAAAAGTTTTGATAATTTTTAGTCAGTGGTAATGGCGGCAAATCGAATTTAAAGATAAAGCACATTAAAATTAATTAAACCAGGGAGGGTAACAAGATGACTGAAAGGGAAAAGATGAAAAGCAGTTTTGTTCATTTGCATGTTCATACTGAGTATAGCTTGCTGGACAGCACTTGCCGGATTTGGGATCTCCTGAATCGAGCCCAGCAATCCCAGATGCCAGCGCTGGCCATAACCGACCACGGGACCATGTCCGGGGTGCCGGAGTTTTATCATGTCGCCAAGAAATGTGGCATCAACCCAATTATTGGCGTCGAAGCCTATGTGGCCCCTAGGACCCTTCAGGACGAAGAGGCCCGGATCGATTACAGTCCCTGTCATTTAATTTTGCTGGCCGAAAACACCCAAGGCTATCACAATCTAATCAAAATAGTTTCTATCGCCGCCCTAGAGGGCTTTTATTACAAACCTCGGGTGGATAAGGAACTATTGCGGAAATACTCCACCGGAATAATTGCCCTATCCGCCTGTATTGCCGGCGAAATTCCTCAGGCGCTGTTAGCCGAGGATTATCCTAAGGCCCAGGAACTAGTCAAAGAATACATCGATATCTTCGGCCCGAATAATTTTTATCTGGAAATCCAGCGTCAGGGTATTCCCGAAGAGGCCCAGATTAATCTAGGGCTAGTCCATCTATCCAAGGAAACGGGGGTGCCCTTGGTAGCCACTTGCGATGTGCATTACATCGACAAAGCCGACGCCGAAGCCCACGATGTTTTGTTGTGCATCCAGACCGGGAAAATAGTCAGCGACCTTAGCCGGATGCGTTTTCCTGGTGACGGCCTTTATTTACGCTCCTCCGAAGAGATGGCCACGCTTTTTGCCGACCTTCCCCAAGCCGTATCCATCACCGTAGATATCGCCGCCCGCTGCGACATCCAGATCAGCGAAGAAAGGGAGAACATGCCAATTTACGAAGTTCCAGAAGGCATGACCGCGGCCACCTATCTGCGCCAGCTGTGTTACGAAGCCCTGCCCATGCGATATCCCGGTTATAATACCGAAATCGAAAAAAGGCTGGACTGTGAGCTATCGGTTATCACCAAAATGGGCTGCGCAGCATATTTCCTCATTGTCTGGGACTTCATCCGTTATGCCCGGGAAAAGGATATCCCTGTGGGACCCGGCCGCGGCAGCGCCCCCGGGAGCCTCGTCAACTATCTGCTTCAGATAACCAACGTCGATCCCCTGCGGTTTAATTTACTCTTTGAGCGATTTCTAAATCCCGACCGCATCTCTATGCCCGATATCGACATCGACTTGTGCGAAAAAAGAGGGGAGGAAGTCATCGACTATGCCATCAAGCGCTATGGAGCCGATCACGTCAGCCAGATAGCCACCTTCGGGACAATGAATGCCCGGGCTGCCATCAATGACGTGGGAAGAGCCATGAATATACCCTATGTCGAAGTCAATCAGCTTTCGAGGCTCATTCCTGATGATCCGTACATCGACTTAAAAGAAGCTCTATACGAAAGCAAAAAACTAGCCAAAATGATCAACTCACGGCCAGAGTACGCAAAGTTTTACGATATAGCTCGACGCCTCGAAGGCATCCCCCGTCATGCCTTCGTCCATGCTACAAGTATCGCTATCTCCAAATGTCCCCTAACCGATATATTGCCCCTGCACAAAGTCAAAGGCGACATCACCTCCACCCAGTTTTCCCGGGAGAGAGTCGAAGAGCTAGGCCTCCTGATAATGGACTTTCTTGGCCTCCGAACATTGACGGTCATCAAAAACGCGTGCAATCTAATCATGTCCAATCGCAACAAGCTAGTTCGCCCCGGCGATATTCCCTTGGATGACCCCAAAACATTCGAGCTCCTCAGCCGGGGAGACACCTTGGGTGTCTTTCAGCTAGAAAGCTCTGGAATGCGCGATTATTTCAAACAATTAAAACCCGACCGCTTAGAAGACGTCATCGCCCTGGTCGCACTTTATCGTCCTGGCCCTATCGATTGCGGCATGGTCAAAAAATTCATCGGTATCAAGCACGGGCGCCGCAAGTTTAAATGCA
>CAZWXO010000049.1:0-3919 GCA_964637885.1 uncultured bacterium | reverse complement strand
AGAGACATATGGAGTTATGATCTATCAGGAGCAATTAATGCAGATTGCCGTATCCATGGCCGGCTTTAGCATGAGCGATGCCGATTCCCTGCGCAAAGCTATGGGGAAGAAAAAACAATCCACAGTCGAAGAAAAACGTCCCATTTTTATTCACGGGGCTAAAAATAACGGCGTGCCAGAAGCCATCGCCGTCAAGATGTTTGACTTGATGTGGGATTATGCCGAATACGGCTTCAACAAAAGCCATGCCGTCGCCTATGCCGTTCTCTCCTGTCAGACAGCATGGCTTAAAGCCCATTACCCCGTGGAGTTCGCCGCCGCCAATCTAAGCAGCTATTGACCTACAAAAAATTAAGGGGGCCCAAGCAGCATCTTTCATTTTATATTGATCCACTTGCGGTCGTAGATGTCGCACAGATGATTTCTTGATAGATATGCTAAAATAAGAGAGTCAATGGATAATTAGATAAACGCAATCTGTTAGTGAGGTAACACTGAGTGGAAATTGAAGAAAAATTCAATTATTGGCTAGACATAGCAATTTATGATCTTGAAACAGCGCATGCAAATTTTTCAGCAGGGAGATATGCATATGTGGCATTTATGTGTGAGCAGGCAATCGAAAAATTGATCAAAGGCTTGATTTGTTTTTACTGCGAGGATGAAATCCCAAGGGTGCATAATCTAGTATATTTGTTGGCAAAGTTGCCTAAAGAAGTAGTGGGTAATGTTGAAAGCGATACAATCGACTTGTTAAACAGGCTTTCCTCTTATTATTTACAGGGGCGGTATCCATCATATAAGGAAAAAATTTCTGAAATGGTGGATGCAAAAGAGGCGGAGCACCTACTCAACAAATCTAAGGAGGTGTTTTCATGGTTACAGGCTCTAAAAAAATAGATAAGGTAATCCATGATTTTACCATTGAAGTAAATAAACAGCTTCCGGACGCCAAGGTTGTCATTTTCGGTTCCTATGCCCGGGGTGAACAACGCCCGGATAGTGACATTGATATTGCAGTTTTTTCGGATTCATTTAATGGGTGGAAGACTGTCGATAGCATCACTTTTTTATTCCGGATCGCCAACCAATTTAATGATGCATGTATTGAGCCGATTGGATTCGGTACGGACGATCTAAGATCAGGTAATCCATTTGTGATGGAAATACTAAGTCAAGGGCAAGAACTTCAAGTTAGCTGATTGCTTAAGGAGGAATTGCAGAGTGCGACTCACTTCCGCAATTTCATCCGGCGACAGGTGGCTGCCATTCTCCCCCTATTTATCGCTTGTGGCGGATGTTAGCGCAGTATGCCATTTGCTTCTAAAATTATATCGGTGGTGGTCCATACAACTCTTTTTCTTTTAACAAACAATCAACCCTTTCAAGTTCTCTTAAATAACAGAAGCATAACCACGATTTGTGGTTTCTACTTATATCAGCATCATATTTACCCCGCTACCAGTCACATACAAAAAGTATACCTCAGCTCCATTTTGCTTGACAGATGCAATGTACCCCGCCAGGTTTTTAATGTCTCCGGATTGCCACTGGGTGGTGATGACATAAGCCTGCTGAGTGCGTCCGGGGCAATGCAGAGTCAGGTGGTTCAGTGTTTCTAAAATGCGCCCGTGAAAATTATCCCGATCATAGCACAAGGTAACTAAAAAGGGATGGCAGGCTCCTTTTTTGTTCGACGGGATCAGGTTGAAATGGCCATTGCCGCCACATAGCATGGGGTGGTCATGGGGAGCTTTTTTTTGGGTTATTTCCTCCAACATGTCTTCAAGGACGCTCGACAATGCTTCAACTACTGCGCCAGGCAGTTCAGCCAGAATATTTTTCTGTCGCTGCAAGCTGACATCCAGCAGGGCCGCTGGATTGTGTCGCGTCTCTTCCATCAATCTTGCATCCTCGTTGCGGCGGGCTAATAAAAAATTGTTATTCTCGTGCATGGGTATAGCCTCCTTTGTTTTCTTGGCAGGTATTTTTTTAGAGGGCGGTGGCTCGTTGGGGTATTTCCACTGTGAGCATTTCTTCCAGTGCTTCAAGCATATAATCGGCTTGAGTTTGAGGTGTTCGGGCTTGATCAGAGTTTCAAGCCATTGGTTCATCTCTCCCCGAAACACGTGATTTTCCTTGTTAATTGGTTGATCACCTTTCCACTCTAGCTTATGATAAAGTGCGTCTTTGTCAAACAAACAGCGGCTCCAGTTCAACCAATAAAAATAGGTTTCGCTCATGGTCAGACGCACCAAAGGGCAGCAATCTTCCATGGCTTTTTTAATCAAGATTGCTTCATTGGCACATAGGATTTTTTTGTCGTGTCCAATCAAGGTCGCATCTTATCACAGTGCGAACTTTATTTTACGAAATCTCATGGAGCGAGGCCTATTCCAATATTTCCAGCATCCCTCGGAGCTGTTGCTTCATGGAATCCCGCAAGCTAGCCGGCTCTAGGGGTATGACTTCTCCCCCCCAGCTGAGGAGCCAGGGAATCATAGCATTGGGGTGGCGTAGCTGTAGGGTCAGCTCAAGGCTGCCATCAGGGAGTTCTTTGTTTTGCTGGCTAGGATGATATTGCATGACTTTGAAGCGGTAGGCCTTGGCCTTGCTGACCTGTAGCCGCACCTGCTCCACTGGTTTATCGCTGTTAAAGACTCCCCAGAGCTGCTGGAATTCCGCAATCAGATTAAAGCGGTTGGGCCAGGAAAAGTTGACGGTGTCTAAGGCAAGCTTTTGGATGTTGCTAACCTGGAATATTTTCTTGTGGCCGTCACCCAAATCCTTGCCGTACAGATACCAGTTTTCGTTGCGGTGGACTAATCCATAGGGAGCAAGCTCCTTGGTTTTAAGAGACCCCTCTTCGTTGCCACGGTAATCAAATCGGATTTGCTGATTATTCCGCATTGCCTTGACCAGCTGACAGATTTTATCCTGAAAAGCTTCTGGCTCGGAGCTGTGAGGGTCGGCATAGTAAATAAAGCGTTCCAGGTCGGACCATAGTGCCCCTCGCTCAGCGGATTTGCTGAGAAAGTCCCCGAGAATTTTTCGCATCTCACCTTGCTGTTGCTGCTTGAGCAGGTTGCGCATTTCAGGATTGATGGCGGCAATCAGGGTCTCATCCCAATCCAAGGCTTTATCCGCTCCCTCGGGGCAGCCGCAGTAGTGGTAATAGGTGGTGTCGTCTTTCCGCACGCTGATGATTGTCCGACGAGAATTTTTACTAACATTTTCGCCATCCGCTTCTTCGTCGGTTTCATAGGCGTTGGGGTCAAAAAATAAATTGATGCCTCTGATGATCCGCTGAATGGACCGGGTATGGTCGGAAAGCTTCTGGCCCGAGCCTTGCCGGGGAGCTTTAACATCCTTGTAGACTTCAATGAGCTCGCCCATGGTTGCACCCGGACCATTGAGGCTTTTCTGATAGATAACCTGTAAAATGTCCATCTCGGGGCGGAAATATGTGGCTTCTTGCTTGGGTCCTGGCATGGTAGTGCCTCCTTAATCGGTATTTTCCATGGTGTAGATGTCGGACTGGTGGTAGTTGCATAATAATGATGGGGTTATTAACACCACTTTTTTTGATGCTGGCAACACCCTTGCTGAACAGATGAAATAATTTTTTATTATTCTCAATTTGTTTCTCACAATAGGCAACCCAGCGTTGTTGCTCGCGACTCTATTATAAAAAAGCGTTGCGACATATTTTGTCGTACTAGAATTAAAAGGTCAAGTCCGAAATTGTGTGTAAATTCCCCGGAAAAAGCCATGAATGCCTTGTTGGAGTATTTGCGGCCTGCCTCAGGTCAGCTGGGTAGGGCATTCAAGGTGATTTCCCGGCAGCTTTCCTCGCTTACTCCAGTGGCGATGAGAAAGCTCCGGGGCCTGACTCTGTCGTCTTCCCTTACTTTGATTA
>CAZWXO010000048.1:0-16340 GCA_964637885.1 uncultured bacterium | reverse complement strand
CCCTGCTCCAGGATGCCCTTACCTTCCAGCACCACGATCTTATCCGCGCCGCGGATCGTGCTCAGGCGGTGGGCGATGACGATGGTGGTGCGCCCCTGCATCAGCCGCTCCAGCGCCTGCTGGATCAACAGCTCGGTTTCGGTGTCCACCGACGAGGTCGCCTCGTCCAAGATTAATATTTTGGGATCAGCCAGAATTGTCCGGGCGATAGCCAGCAACTGGCACTCCCCTTCGGAAAGGATCGCCAGATCTCCCCCGATCATCGTGTCGTAGCCTTCCGGCAAGCGCCGGATAAAGCTGTCCGCCTGAGCCTTTTTGGCCGCCTGCACCACTTCTTCCCGGGTGGCGTCTTTTTTCCCATAGGCAATATTCTCCGCCACGGTGCCGGAGAAAAGCCAGGTATCCTGAAAAACCATCCCAAAAGCTTCCCGAAGGTTGTCCCGGGAAAGGGCTTGGGTGTCGATTTCCTCGAGGACAATCTGCCCGCGGTTGATCTCGTAAAAGCGTAGCAAGAGATTGACCAACGTCGTCTTGCCGGCTCCACTGGGTCCGACAACCGCCATCACTTCCCCGGGCCTTGCCTCAGGGGAAAAACCGGGAAAAGAAATTTTTTCGGTCCGATAGCCAAACTCGACGTGGTTAAAAACGACGTGTCCCGTCATCTGTTCCGTCACCAGCTCCTGCCGCGGCGGCGACGCGGCCGCTGCCCCAGGCTCGGCTTCGGACGGAAGCGCAGCCTCTTCCTCTGCCTCTTCCTCGCTATCAAGAAAATCAAAAATGCGCTCAGCGGCGGCAACCCCCGCCAAAACCTGATTAAAGCTGTTGGACATCTGGGAAAGGGGGCTGGTGATATTGTTAGCGTAAATTAGAAAAGCCTGAATCCCCCCCACCGTAAAGCTTCCCCGGATGACGAGCACCCCGCCGATGACGCAGATGCCGATATAGGCCAGATTGTTGAGCAGCTTGATAATTGGCGTCGCCAGCCCCGAATAAAAACGGGAATCGAGGTAAGATTTAAAGAAACGCTGATTGACCTCGGCGAATTTTTCGCCAGCCTTTGCTTCATAATTAAAAGATTTGACGACGAGATGTCCTTCGTAAACCTCTTCGATAATCCCGTTGAGCTTCCCCAATTCCTCTTGCTGGCGCCGAAACAAGACCCGAGTTTTCTTCGTAATCAGGCGCATTACTCCATAGGTCAGAGGGATCACCACCAAGAAAATTAGGCTGAGGGGAACGTTGACGATGACCATCATGATCACAATCCCGCCGATTGTCGTTCCTTGAATCAGCATCTGCGCCGCATCCCGCTCCAGAGAGCTGGCCAGGGTCGTCGCATCGTTGGTCACCCGGGATAGCAAGTCCCCGCGATTTTGCTGGTCGACATAGTTAATCGTGACCCGATTAAGCTTCAGCTGAATCTGCTCGCGCAGGCGCTGAATAATCAGCTGCGCCAGATAGGTAGTTTTTCGCGTCGCGTAATACGACAGTGCCCCACTGGCAACGTACAACACCGCCAGCAGCGCCAGCAATTCACCGATTAAGCTAAAATTTAGATTTCGACCCTGCCAGACACTGGTGGCAATGCTGTCCGTGATGTACTGGGTGATAATCGGAGCGAGAATCACAAAAACATTACTGCCGACCAAGGCAATAATCACCAGCCAGATTAGCAATTTTTTATCCGGCAGGCAACCACTCAGGCGTCGCACAATTGCGCCCACACTTTGACGGGCCGGTCCTTTTTTCCCTGTCTTGCTCATAGCGATTCCTCCCGTCCTTCATAATAAGCCTGGGAGGCGAGAATCTCCTGATAAACCGGACAACTCTCGGCCAGCTCTTCGTGCCGGCCTTGGCCGACGATGCTGCCCTGATCCAGAATCAGGATCTGGTCTGCATGCTTGACGGTACTGACCCGCTGCGCCACGATGATGACTGTCACGTCCTTTAATGTTTCCCGCAGCCCCTGGCGGACGAGGGAATCTGTTTTAAAATCGAGAGCGGAAAAGCAGTCGTCAAAGATGACCACCGGGGCTTTTTTTAGCAAAGCCCGGGCGATACTGAGGCGCTGCCGCTGACCTCCGGAAAAATCTTTGCCCCCCTGATAGATCGGGCTGTCAATGCCACCCTCCCGAGATGCGATGAAATCGTATGCCTGGGCCGTCTTGAGGGCAGCGACGACGTCAGCTTCGCCGGCAGCACTGTCGCCGAAGCGAACGCTTTCCATCACCGTATCGCCGATTAGAATCGACTTTTGCGGGGCATAGGTCATCATCTGGTGCAGATCCTGCTGGGCCAGCTCGCGGACATCGATTCCATCGATGGTAATCGACCCGGAGCTGACTTCGTACAGGCGCATCATCAGTTGCACCAAGGTCGTTTTTCCCGAGCCGGTCGCCCCGATAATCGCCGTCACCTTGCCTGGTTCGGCGACAAAATTAAGGTCATTGAGGACCTGTTTTTCCGCCTTATCGTAACCAAAATTAACGGCGTTAAACTCGATACGCCCCTTGACCATGGGCATCAGCCGTGGCTCTGGCGGATCGACAATCGCATTTTTACTATCCAGCACTTCCTTAACCCGCAGCGCCGACACCTGCGCCTGAGGATAAGCCATTAATAAAACAGAAATCAGGCTCAAGGCCGACATAAAGAGCAATACATACTGGATAAAAACCATCAGGTCGCCGATTAAAAAAATCTTAGCCTCGATTTGCTCGGCCCCAATCCACAGAATCGCGACGACGGTCAGATTCATCATTAGCTGCATGAAAGGGTTAAAAAAGGAGACGGCATAGTTCGCCCGCAACGCTGCCTTCGTCGCATCGGCATTTTCTCCGGCAAATTTTTCTTTTTCATAATCCTGCCGGCGAAAGGCGCGAATAGCCCGCACCCCGCTTAATTTTTCTTTGATCAGAATATTCAAGCGGTCCAGTTTTTCCTGGCGCGTCGCAAATAATGGCATGCTCCGCTTGACCGTCAACAAAATCATCAAAGTCGTCAGGGAAAAGGAGGCGAGCAAGATCGTCGACAGCAGAGCGTTGACCCGAAAGGCCATCACCAAAGCCCCTAGCCCCGTAATCGGCACCAGTAGCAAAGTGCGCAGGCCATTGATCACAACGATCTGCATCTGAGTCGCGTCGCTGGTGGAGCGGGTGAGCAGCGTTGCCCCGCCAAAGCGGTTAAAATCCGTCTGGGAAAAGCTCTTCACCTTATCGAAGACATCGGCGCGAATACTGCTCGTGAAAGAAGCTGTCACGTAGGCGGAGAAATAGCTGGAAGCCACCATGCACACTGCCGCAAAGAGCGATATCCCCAGCATCAGCATCCCGCTGGCCAGAATAAACTGGATGTCGCCCTTTGCCACACCATGGTCGACGATATTTCCCATCATCCCCGGCAGGTAGAGCTGACAGCCAGCCTGGATTCCCACAAAAATAAAAACCAAAATCGTCTGGAACCAGTAGTTTTTTAAATAACGCAGCAATAATCGTAGCATGCTTGGATTACTCCTTTTCAATCAAGGCAAAAAAGAACTTCTCTTTTACCGGCGTATCGAAAACCCGGACAGGCTTGATCTGGTTACCCGAAATTCCCCGCATCATCATCATGTCCCGATACAGCGCATAGGTTTCGGCTTGGACAAACTTAATATCCGTCAGCCCCAGCACGCCACTCGCAATCTTGGAGCCAATCGAGGGATTGGCGGTACTGAGCTTGGCTTCGATAACTTGGCGATATTCTTCCAGTCGACAAAGTGGCAAAGGTTTTTCTGTCTCGACAAAGACAACGTAGCGTCCCGGAGAAACAGTTGTGTCGGCGTAGACACTATAATCCACCAGCTGGCAGCCGACCGCCTTGGCAAACTCCGTTACCGCCCAGGCGACACTCTCCTCGGTTGTCTTTTCGCCGGCAATGCTGACCATCTGATTCAGGCGATAGACAAACTTGATTTTCGGGGCCTGGTTATGCCAGCCCAAGACCCGGACGACATCCTTGATCCGATAGCGATAAAACCCGGAGCGATTGGTCAGGACAATTTCGTAATCCTTGCCTACCTCCAGCTGATCCATCGTCAGAGTCTGTGGCTCAGCGGCCCCAGCGCCTTCCCCGGCGGTATCTTCTGCCTCAAGGGGGATAAACTCAAAAAAGGCACTGTCCGGAATCAGGACAAACTCCTGCTTTTCCATATCGTCGCAAATCGCCATCAGAGACTCGGAGGCAGCATAAGCACTAAAATAAATCGGAATGTTTCCCAAATAAGAGCGCATTTTGTCGGTATAGACCGAAAAGCTACCGCTACCTATGGCAAAAATAAAAGCAAACTCCGGCCAGATCCGCGGAATAATCGGCTCGGCAAAACCTTGCAGGAAGGCGGATTTCAGCTCAGCAGCCCGGGATGGATCCGGCTTTAACCTTTCCTCCAGCGTCTGGCGCAGCTCGGGGGAGATTTTTATTTCCGGATTGATTGTACCGCGCTCAATGTCCTCCACCAGCATCTCCCAATTCATCTCCAGATACTTCATCAGATCGGAAATCGAGGTCATAAAGGCGGAAATAATAAAGGACAGCTCCCGCTCCGGCAAGGCAAAACGCAGGTGCATGTACTTGGCATCCATCGTCTCTTTGGGAAAAGTAATTTCTTGCGGTGAGGTGAACATTAAATGGAGAATATTTTTAATACTGTAGGCACCACGCCCGGAAATGGAGCCGGCATAGCAGCCGTTGGGAAGCGTCTCAAACTTAATCTCGACCAGATTGAGCCCCCGCCCTTTTTTCCACCTGCCCGCCAGCTTCTGATCGATCAGAGCAAAGCTGTACTGGGACATATATTCACGATAGTGCTGAATTGTCGCTTCCGTGACCGGGATTTTTTTCGGATTGTCGACGCTCCCGGAAGTCAAGGCATAGTGGACAACGGGGTCGACCGTGGTCAGTCCGGAAGCATTTTCTTTAACCATCCGATCCACCGAGGCCGCGTAATCGTCATAGGTGGAAAACGGCACCTTCGCCTGGTAGTCGGCCAAGCTGCGGATATTGGCAAAATCGTGTTTTCTGCCATATTCCGTCGCGGCATTGCGCTGGATCAGATCCAGTAACAAACCCTGATTGACAGCGGCAGCCTCCCGGGTCACTGCCTCAAATCTTTTAGCTATCTTCCGACCCTTGTGAACATTGATCGTAAAAATCAGCTTTGATAACAATTTCATCGGCAATCTCCTTTAAAACGCTGGACGATGGCACCGGCCTCGGGGTATTCCTGGATAATCGTCTTTAGTTTGGTTTGATTGACATTTTTCCCTGGCATAATCCCGCGCCGGAACAAGCTATCCCGATAACCGGGAGCTAGGAGCAGTAGCTCAAGAGCGGCCAGCTGGCCGGCATGACGCTGCTCGCGATAGGAGGAATTTTCCCGGATTAGGAGCGCCTCCAGCTCTTGGCTAAAAGCCTCACCGGGAAAATCTGCGTCACTAGCCTCGAGGCACACAACCAGATGGCCGGGGCTCGCTTCCGGCGTAGCCGTGCCCGACCCGCTATCGCCACTAGCCGCCAGAACCTGGTAAAAACGTACTCCCGCCGTCAGTCGGGCCGACACCTGGCGAAGATACTCGTCGATCTCATAGATAAAAAGCTCTAACTCTCCCAGCTGCAAAGTTTCCGAAGCCTTGGCGGCAAAAAATATCCGGGGGGAGGCCCCTGAATGGCTGGCAACATAGACGACATCCTTCATGTTGTAGCGGTACAGGCCGGAATAAGACGTAATCAGCATCTCGTAATAGGCGCCCGCCTCAAGCTGGTGGGCCAAGAGCGGCTCGGCGCCAGCCTGGCCCAGGGGAATAAACTCAAAGAAATAGCCAAACAAGGCTAAGTCCCCGGCCGGATCGTTGATGCAGCCGGGCAAATTGAATTTGCCTTCACTAGCGCCATAACCCCACTCCAGAAATTTCGTCGGAGCCGGCAGGCGACGCTGCAAGTCTTCGACTATTCGGGCCGAGCTGGCTGCCATCCAGCAGGACACGACAGAAAAATTCGGCCAAATATCCTTAATCCCTGGACCCCTCACTCCGTGCGGGTAATTGCGGAAAACATCCTTTAAACGAGCTGCCCGCTCCGGGTTTGGCGTCAATCTACCGGACAAAGCCTGCTGCAAAGCTGGCTCAAGATTAAGCTTGGCATGGATCCTGCCTTGAGCAATGTCGCCTAGCAAATCCGCCTCCCAGGCGGGGATATTGTCGAGGAGTAGCTGAAAATGCGCAACATTGCTACAGACCACCCCGGCCATTTTTTCCTCCGCCAGCGCCAGGAGCAAGATAAGATAGTCCATCGTCTCGTTGCTCAG
Source organism: uncultured bacterium (assembly GCA_964637885.1). Taxonomy (GTDB): domain Bacteria; phylum Bacillota; class CAZWXO01; order CAZWXO01; family CAZWXO01; genus CAZWXO01. The sequence goes on along the minus strand of CAZWXO010000048.1, from coordinate 10,000 downwards.
CTCCGAGGCAAGGAGCAGCTCCGGAGGCAGAATTAACTTCTGCCGCATCTCCGGCGGAATATCCTTGACGGCCTGGCCTGAAGCCGAGCCAATCGGGATGCCCCCTTTTGTTTTGGCGTATTCAGCAGGATTGGTAATGGAAAGAATCTTCAACTCCGGGCGCATGATTTCAGGAGCCAGGGTCAGCAAAAGCAGCAGCCTGATCCGGCCAACGAGAGACTTCACCAGCTCCCCCGCCGCACTTTCCGGAATCAATTTGGCGATCCCCGTCGTTCCGCTGGTGGCGATAAAGCGAACCGTTGCGCCGTTATACAGGATATCAGCCGCCCCAGCCGCCAGCTTCTCCACTGCCCCGGCGTAATCCGCATACTCGGTTATCGGCATTGTGCGGCGGAAATCATCACTGCTGCGCATCCCCGCAAAATTATACTTGCCACCGATTTCACTATCCTCAGCCTGGCGCAGGATGTCCAGCAGGACCATCTCTTGGGCCTTGGCCGGATCTGACTTGAAGGCAGCGAGGCCGACCAGAAGCTCCTGATTGGAAAGTGCCGCTAACTGATTAGGAATACCAGCCGCTTCGCCTCCCGATTGCAGTTGCTGGAACAAGGCTTTAATTTGCGCTTCCATTTCGTGCGGCATCTTTTCACCCCTCAATCGTTAGGAAATCGATAAAACCTGTCATTTCAAATACTTCCAAAATCTCCGGGCGCACATTACGAAGCGTCACCGTTCCGCCTTTGGCTTTGCCCATCTTGTGCATCAACAGCAAGACCCGCAGCCCGGCGCTGCTGACAAACTCAAGCCCAACAAAATCAAGCACCAAGGCAAAGCCTGCCTGGTTATAATACTCTTCCAGCTGGCTCTGCAGTTGTGGCGAGGTATTGCTGTCCACCCTCCCCGTCACTTCGACCAAGGTCTTGCCCGATTCACTCTTAATTACGATTTCCACTTTGTCGCCCTCCCTTTGTATCATCTAATCTATAGCATTCAAAGATTAATGAACCAATGTTACCCGAAATTTTTTCAAATGAAAAGTGGCCTGCACGACATTTCGCCGGCAGACCACACCCCAACATAACTAACAACTTGCTTTACCAGCTATGCCAGCCGTCTTTACTGGAGATAAATCGTTTCAAAGGCATCGTAGTCTGGCGTAAAGGATGTTACCGAATAGCCATACAAAGCGGCTTCATTTTTTGTCAAAACGATTTGGGCATCGCCGATTAGTTCAGGAGGCTCTTCATCATAGAAACCCCGGCTGAGGGTGACGCTGACGGTGATTTCGTCCCCGTCGACGGTCATTTCATTGATTTGAGTATCGATGGCATAAGGGGCATCCGAGAGGTGCACCGCAATCCCGGTTTGAGTTCCCTCGATCAGAAAACTGATTTCCTCCGGAGCATACTTAAACTGCCCGTTGGTAAAGTAGTCGCCATAGAGGGCGTCCGGGCCATAGTAAATTTCCCGGTCGTCGGCCATTTCCTCTGATTCCGGTCCATCGCTAAAATAGTAAGCACCCTCAAACTCCGGGACCTGATCCCGATGGCGAAACTCGGTGTAAGCGACTAAATGCCACAAGGTGTAAGTAGTCGTCACTTCGTCCGGTTCCGCGTCGAAGGCGTCGTAATGCAAAGCCTCGCTAAAGCACAGAGAGTAAATCAGTGGCTCTAGCTCGGCGGCCAGCGCCGCATCCACTACCTGACCCGCACCGCCGGCATCCTCGACCGCTTCTTCCCCGCCGCAACCGCTGGCCAGGCCGGCAATCAAAACGCCGCAGGCGACTACCACTAAAAATTTCTGAAAGATTTTCATGCACATCTCCTCCTCGTCTAGTTAAGCAAGCATACCTATTTGGCCTTCTCGCTGCATCTATTATATCCGATAATCTTGCTTAATAGGTATCGACGGAGATGACATCGGTGCTCTTATCCCAGCTAACGGTGGCCCCAAGGTTTTCACTAATAAAACGAAGCGGAACGAGGGTGCGCCCGTACCAGACCTCGGGAGCCGAAGCCATCGTCTGCCATTCCCCATCGACAACGACGTTGCGGTTGCCGACTTCCATCAGCAGAGTGCCGCCATTGGGGGCGACAACAAAGATTGTCTTGTCGGCGCTGTTATAATCCAGGGTGCAATCCAAAGCTTCAAAGATCGAGCGCATTTCAACCATCGTGACGTTACGGCTGTTGATGTAAGGGTTGACGTTCGGGAAGATTCTCTCCCCATTGACCACCACCACCGGGTCAGAGGCTTCAGCCTGAGGCACCGCCACGACCATTGTGACTGCCAGCAAGCCACAGACTACCAAACCTGTTAACCAATTTTTATAAATCTTTTTCATGTTTTTGTCTCCTTCGTTTTTTATGATTGTGTTGCCGGGCTGCAAACCCAGCAGTTTAATCCATTCAGGAAAATCTTGCAGCGGACGCATCCGTGACCAACCAATTCTCCCTCCCCAAGGTTGGCTTAGCCATTAGAAACACGCTTGCCATACTCGTAATACCCAGGGAAAACCTGATCCTTATCATAGTCGTAGTATTCACCGTTGCCATGCATCTTATTATCGAGCCACTCACCATCGTACCAGTCTCCCTCCCATTTTCCGGAAGTCCAGACAAAATGACCGTAACCATCCCGCGAGCCTTGGTAAAAAGTGCCCTCGTAATACCCGTCAGAGTACGTCTGAATGCCGTAGCCCGTGCGCTCACCATCATAGAATTCGCCTTCATACCTATAGCCACTGGCAAACTCCATAATCCCTTCTTTGTCGTTGAACTTGCCGTTGCTCAAATTGCCCATGTAGGACGCGCCGCTGGCGAAGTGAAAAACTCCGTAGCCGCTCTTGACGCCGTTAACCCAATTGCCCTCATAGACATCACCGTTATTATAGTAATAAGTACCCCCGCCATGACGCTCACCGTCTTGCCAATTGCCTTCGTAGACATCGCCATCGCTGTACTCGACCCGGGCGTATCCATTGCGCTTAGTGTCGCCAGCAGAGGTCGTCTGAGCGGCACTCTCGGCCTTTGGAGTCTCAACAGTGCCAGCATCGTCGGCTGAGAGATTGTCCTGGGTTTCCGTTTGGTCGCTAGTAGGAGCAGCGCTATTGCTCTCCGTTGTCTCGTCAGGTGAAAAAATGATTAACAGGAGAAGCAGGAAAAAAGCCACCCCGACTCCAATCGCAATTTTAACCCACAGGCTCATTTTTTTGCGAGGCGGATAGGCAGGCTGCGTTCCTGGCATCGCCGGTTGCTGCCATACGGGCGGTGCTACTTGCTGTTGCAATGGTGGCTGCGGCTGCGTTTGAAACTGCGGTTGTGGGGATGCCTGCTGCGGAGGCTCCGTAGGCAGCGATCCCACCACACCTATCTGTGCCCCGCATTGGCGACAAAAAACCTGATCATCGGCGGACTGATGGCCACATTTCGGACAAAACATACTGTGTTCTCCCTCCCTTTACTATTCTTTATTAAGTGAAATAACTATCTACTATATAATGAAACTAATTTAACAACATCCCATTTATTATCCTGCTCAATTTTAGGGCATGAAAATCATTCTGCATATCACCCGATGGGTGATTATTAAGTACATTTAGACAATAAATCTGCTACAATATGTGCTAGCATCAATAAAAAGGTTGTGAAATCTTGGCCAAGCCTTCTCCCGTCGCCGGGCGCACAGTTTTGTTACCCCAGAGTCTGCTCCAGCGACTGCACTATATTTGCCAGGTCCCCCTGACGATTATCGAGGCGCCCATGGGATACGGAAAAACCACTCTCATTCGCGAATTTTTGCGACTCAATTTTTCGGGGCAAGTCCTGTGGATGAGCATCCTCGACCCCTCGGAAAGCGATTTTTGGAGCAGCCTGTGCCAGAGCCTCACCCGCCTTGACGTTGGCATCGCCGCAGAGCTCTCTGAGCTGGGCTTGCCCAAAGACCCGCTGGCTTGCCACCAGCTAGTCGAAATCCTTTCGCGCTGGGAAGTAGCTGAGGAGACTGTTTTCGTCTGGGATGATTTTCATCACCTAAACTCACCCATCACCGCGCAACTCCTTGAAATTCTCATGCGCCATCTTCCTGCCAAATTGCATTTTGTCGCAACCACCCGCTATACCAACCTGCCACTTTTAGACGAGTACCTGCTCAAAGGCTATGCCCAACTTCTGGATAAAAACGATCTGGAGTTTGACGAAAGCCGAATCGTGCATTATTTCAGGCTCAACGGTATCGAGCTAAAAGAGGCCGAAGCGGCCAAAATTTTTCAACTCAGCGAAGGCTGGATAAGCGCCATCTACTTGCTGTTGCTACACTATTTGCAGACGGGAAATTTTGACGTCCCGACAAACATTTATCTACTCCTGGAGCAATCAGTTTTTACCCGCCTCCCCGGCGAAAGCCAGCAGCTATTACTAAATCTATGCCTCTTCGACGAATTCACCCTCGAGCAGGCGCGGTTCGTCTGGGACAAACCAGGCCTCGATGAGCTGCTGTCAAGCCTTGTCGCCCGCAACGCCTTTGTCTTTTATAACGCCGGTACCCGATGCTATCAGATGCATAACATCCTGACTATTTTTCTCCGCGACAAGCTGGCGGCATCGCCCCAGTACTCCTCCTGTTGCCAACAGGCCGGTCAATGGTTTTTAGCAAAGGGAGAGCACCTAAGTGCCATGGAATTATTCTTTCTCGCCAAAGATTTTACTGGCCTACTCGCTGCTTTAGAGCAGGACAAAAACAAAAGCATCGATGATTACCGCAAATTTCAACTGCTGCTGACATTTTTCGAGGCAATTCCAGCGGCGATTTTGCTTGCCCACCCTAAAAGCCTGCTCATTCTTGCGATGACGGCCTTTACATTCAATGAACCAGGCTGGATGGAAAAAGCCTGCCAGGACTTCGCCAGGGCGATGCAGCCCTTGCCCCCGTCCGAGGCCACAACCCATTTATGGGGCGAATTTCATATCCTCAACAGCTTTACCCATTACAACGACATCCTGGCGATGGCCCGGGAGCTTGAAAAGGCCCAGTCGCTGATGCAGCGCCCGACAGAATTTCTCGATACCAGCGGCAGCTGGTCCTTTGGCTCGCCATCGATTGTTTTACTTTTTCACCGGGAGAAAGGGCATTTATCCGAATATGAGCACGCTATGCGCCAATCGATCCACATCTATTGTGAGCTAACCCAAGGCCATGGGGCTGGCGGAGCGACCTTGATGGAGGGAGAAGCGGCCTATCTCCGCGGCGACTTTTCTCGCAGCGAAAGCCTCGGCTATAAGGCCCAACGGGAGGCGAGCAGCCACCCCTCCCCCGCCATCCGAATTGGTGCGATGTTTCTGCTCTTGCGCCTGGCAATCGCCCAAGGCCACAAGGAGGAACTAGCCGAGATACTCCGCCAGCACCACCTCCTAGTTGAGTCCACCCGAGATCCGGCCACAGTGGCGACCCTGGATTTAGCGGAAGGATTCGCCTTTGGCCTCCTGGGCCAACAAGGCCGGATCGCCAGCTGGCTGCTGGACGAAGCCGCCCTTGCGGCGACCCTGCAATTTCCCTGTCTGCCAATGGGGCAGATTGTTCTTAGCCGTGCGCTTTTACTGCAGGGAGAATACTCTCGCATCCTAGGCAACTTTCCTCGCCACCTAGAGGTCGCCAGATTTTTCCCGAATCTACTGGCGGAGATTTATGCCCACATTTTTCGCGCCGCCGCTTGCGAAAGACTGTTGCGACGCCCCGAAGCCGAGGCCACCTTGGCCGCGGCCCTGGAACTCGCCGCCAGCGATGGCCTGACAATGCCTTTTGTCGAAAACATTGATTATCTCGGCGCCTTGCTCCAGCGCTGCGCTCACGCGACATCCGAGCAGAGCTTCGTTCAAGCGATTCTCCAGCAAGGCGCCAGCTACCACAAGGGGCTAACTGCCTTGCTGGGAGAATTTCAAGCCCCCTCCGCTGGCAAACTCACCCCCCGGGAACTGGAAATCGCCCGTCTAGTCGCGACCGGTCTCGCGAATAAAGAGGTAGCTGCCCAGCTTTTCATCTCTCCCAACACCGTCAAAACCTTGCTAAAGAGCATCTTTGAGAAGCTGGAAATCAAGTCCCGCGCCCTGCTGGCCCAGGCACTGCCCCCTGAATAAGTAAAATCACCCGATGGGTGATAGGAAAAGCATGCCTTGTCACGCATAATGTTATTATCCGACAAAGATGCTCCTTGATATTTACTATTCCTCGTTTTTCTTTGTCGTCTGGGAAAAATCGTAAAGGTGATGGCATGAGCAAAATTATCAATGTGATTCCCGAAGAAAATCATCGTTTACTCGTCGAGCTCGATAATGGCAGTACGGTGATTCTCAATCTGGCAAGCCGTCTGGCGACGATGCGCTTTGCCCTTCTAGCCGATCCCGAAGTCTTCTGCCAGGTAACCTGGGACGAAGACTTTCTGCACTGGGGCGACAAGCTGGATATCTCCCTCACCGAAATCTTTCAGCTGGCGCGGAACTAGAGCGGCACGAGATTTCGCAGTTTTGGATGCAATAAAACTTTTCACCCTTATCTTTTCAAAACGAAAAATTATGCTAACAAAGCGCTAGCGACAATTTCTGCCCCCGCATCCCTCGCTGGAAAATGTAGCGAAGCGGGGCTGAATAGCGATATTTGAAAATTCGAAAGGAGAATTTAATAATGAAAAAAATCGCCTTACTTGGCCTCGTCATCGCCATCTCCCTGGCACTTGTTGCCTGCGGTAGCGGTGGCAGCGAGGAAGAAGCCGCCTCCGCTCCAGACACCGGGGCAACAGGAGAAATCTTCTTGGTTATCGAAAAATATGAGGCTTTGCTGGCCGTGGTCAATAATACCGAAGCCGCGATTATCGAAAATGGCTGGGATCAAGCTCCTGACTACGACGCCAATTTAGGAGCATCCCTCGACATGGTGCAGGACATGCTCTTTACCAGTGGAATCCAGCTGGAGAACTCAGAAGACCTCACCGTAGAAGAACTGATTGGGATGGAGGAAGCCTTTGACAGGCTGATTCCCGTCTGGCAGGAGTCCCAGGAGGAAGTCTCCCAGCCTTATGTCGCCGAGTAATCTAAATCAAAACCAACCAAGCAATGGCAAAAAGTAAGGCACCTCGTCAAGATGGTGCCTTACTTGGTATTTAACTTTCAGTGTGGGAAATAATTTTTGCGGCAGTTTGCAAGGGGCCTTTAGCTCTATGATGTCTGCGAAATATACGGTTAGGCAAATTTCTTTTTGGTCTAATAATAATTTCTGCACCTATTGCCTCCACATAGGCATCAAATGTTGCCAGTGTTACACTGTTTGCCGCCTTTTCGATTCGCGAAACGGCCTGCTGAGACAAACCACTTCGCCTAGCTACTTCGTTTTGAGTAATGCCTTTTTTATTTCTTATCTCCATGGTTCTGCGGACGTAATCTAATTGCCTTCTTTGCTTAACGTACTCTTCATCGAATTTCGGATCTTCTTTTCTTAGCTTTGTTATCTTTTCGGTTATATCACCACAGTCGATGAGCTTCATTTTTTTATGCCTCCTTTCAAGATTGATTTCATTCTCTTTAAGGCCAAATCTAGGTCCGGCTTCTCGGTTTTGTTTTTTTCTTTTTTAAAGGCGTGCAAGATAACCAATGTTTCTCCGTCTACCAGCAGATAGGCGTATCTGTTTTTGTTTATTTTAATTTCATACAAGGGCTTCTTTAACACCCTTGTTTCATAATACTTAAAAGCCTCCATGCCTTTCGTCTCAAAATCTTCAATCATAATATAGCCCAGAATCCTATCTTCTGTTGGCAACGCATCAATATATTCCATTATCAGGTCTTTGCCGCCACTCGTCGCATATCTCAAAATTCTCATGTAGGTCTCACCTTCTACGTTGATAATACATCATCTATGATGTATTATCAACGTTATAATTTTCGGCAAAATTATTCTACCCGGCATTCGCGCTGGGCAGATTGGCAATTTCCTTTAGGTGAACACGGGGGCGACAGGCTGGATATTTCCCTCACCGAAATCTTTCAGCTGGCGCGGATTTAGGGTGGCACATGGAAAACCATCCAATTTGACACCCTTAGTGGATAATTCCCCCTACCAGCAGCCATTTTTACTGCAACTTAAATATATTACAGGAGCAGGAAAAGGGATATCCCTTGTCGAAGATAAGCAGTACAAATACTATGGCCGAAGCCCTTTTCGGAGGGGGATGCTTGCTGGCAAAGCAGGCTCGAACAAAAGTAACTCCAAAGGAGAGATGTTCAATGAGAGGTAGCGCCTATCTGCTCATCTTCTTACTGTACCTTGGTGTCTCGACAGCGTTGTGGCGAGGCGGAGCCTTTGCTGGAGGTGGGGCAGGCTTGCTAGGGGCAGGAATTGCCTGTCTGTTCATCGGAACGCTGGCCATCATTTTTTGGCGGGAGTGGCGGCTGCGGCGCCAGCTCCAAATGTTTCGCGATTACTGTGCCCAGGTCAAGGAACTAGATTTCTCCCAGGATGTCAGCCCATCTCTTTGCAAGGGGAACGGGGCAGTGGCTGCCTTGGGGCAGGACTTTCAAGCGATGCTTCTGGGTTTGCGGGAAACCTTCCGAACGACAATGACAATGATTTTCGATACGGCCCAAAGTTTTCTTGAATCGAGTAACCATTTGACTACCCAGGTTGAAAGCATCCACCACCAAATGGGTGAGGTCAGCAACAGCAGCACCGAAATCGTCGCCGGACTAGACGCGGTTGCACGGGCAGCGACAGATTTGAGTGAAGCGTCGAGCCACATCGTGAAAGAGATGCATCTGCTTTCCCAGGAGGCCGACTCCGGAGCCGCCCGATCTGAGACCGCCCATCGCGAAGCCGCTGCTTTTTCTGAGGAATCCAAGCGGATGCGGCACAATTCCGAAAATATCTATGGCGGAATCCACCAGCGGATGGAGCAAGCGATTGAGGCGATGAAAATTACAGATAATATCACATCCCTGGCCGAAAATATCCAGGGAATAGCGGGGCAGACAAATTTATTGGCCCTGAACGCCGCTATCGAGGCAGCGCGAGCCGGCGAGCAAGGTCGCGGCTTTGCCGTCGTCGCTCAAGAGGTGCGGATTCTAGCTGAAGAAACGGCCAAAGCGGTTGCCTCGATCAAAGAATTGACCAGTGGCATGCGTACAGCCGGCAATCAGGTTACCACGGAAGCGGAAAACCTGCTGCGTTTTGTCAGCCAAGATGTCAACAAGGACTACATCTCCATGGAAGAGATGGGAGATGCTTATCAACTAAATATCAGCGGCTATGCCGATTTTTCCGGAAATGCGCGCCAGCAGAGCAAGCAAATTCTAGGCATTATGCAAAAAATGAATGAGAACGTCAACGACATCGCCGGAACGATGGAAGAAAGCGCTGCCGGTGCCCAGGAGATTGCCAGCGGTGCCGAGAAAACGAATAGCGCTCTGCAAGAAACGGCTGAACTAGCCTTGGTCATTGGAAAATCCTCGAATCGGATGCTCGATCTGGTGGGAGAATTCAAGAAAAGCATTTTCTCCAAACAGGAAGTCATGGAAAGTATGCCGGAAGTGAGGGAATTAGCTGGAAAAATCATGGAAATCCGTCGCCAGGGCGGCGACGCAGCCCGGGAAAAAGTTAACCGCTTGCTGCAGGAAACCCTGCAACAACAAAGCACCTATCTTAGCCTCTGGACCTGCTTTGAGCCCGATGCCTTTGACGGACAGGACCGAGACTATCGTGATGTGCCAGGGTGTGGACCGGACGGAGAGTTTGTCCCCTACTGGGCGAAGCGGGCCGGCGGAATCAATTTGGCGGCGCTGATCAGCTACCGCACCCCGGGCCGAGGCGATTACTACCTTAATACCCGCAATAGCGGACAAGAAGTGATCATGGACCCATACTATTATGCTGTCGACCAAAACAAGCTCATCATCACTTCCCTGGTAGTGCCGATGGTGGAAAACAAAAATGTCATCGGCGCGGTGGGAATCGACTTTGA